>NZ_GL882741.1:0-16919 GCF_000195655.1 Klebsiella sp. MS 92-3 | reverse complement strand
AAAAAACCGCCACAAGATGTACCAGTAATCGAGGCGTTCAGTGCGAGGTAAGGCGGCAACTGAGCGCATCCCCGGGAGCATAGTGAACTATGTGACCGGGGTAAGCGAAGGCAGCCAACGCAACCGCAGCCTGAACGCTGAAGATTAATGGCAGTTTTTAAAGGTTCCTTAGCGGATAGAAACCACAACTCGTCCGCAACAAGTGAACCCCGGCACGTGCACTCGGTGTGCGTGGTAGTTTCTACGGCGAAATAAGCATATGAATGCTTAAGGGATCACGATGCAGAACGGCGCAATGAAAGCCTGGCTGGACTCTTCTTACCTCTCTGGTTCGAACCAGAGCTGGATAGAACAGCTCTATGAAGACTTCTTAACCGATCCTGACTCTGTTGACGCCAACTGGCGTTCAATGTTCCAGCAGTTACCTGGCACCGGAGTTAAACCGGATCAATTTCATTCCAAAACGCGTGATTATTTCCGTCGACTGGCGAAGGATGCCTCACGTTACACTTCTTCGATTTCCGACCCAGACACCAATGTGAAGCAGGTTAAAGTCCTGCAGCTCATCAACGCATACCGTTTCCGTGGCCACCAGCAGGCGAATCTCGATCCGCTGGGGCTGTGGAAGCAAGAGAGAGTGGCGGATCTCGATCCGGCCTACCACGATCTGACCGAGGCCGATTTCCAGGAAAGCTATAACGTAGGTTCATTTGCCATCGGTAAAGATACGATGAAGCTGGGCGAGCTGATTGCCGCCCTCAAGCAAACCTACTGCGGCTCCATCGGCGCGGAATACATGCATATCACCTCTACCGAAGAAAAACGCTGGATCCAGCAGCGCATTGAATCGGTAGCTGGCAAAGCGAGCTTTACCGCGGAAGAGAAAAAACGCTTCCTCAGCGAACTGACCGCCGCGGAAGGTCTGGAGCGCTACCTCGGCGCCAAATTCCCGGGGGCGAAGCGCTTCTCGCTGGAGGGTGGCGACGCCCTGATCCCGATGCTCAAAGAGATGATCCGCCATGCAGGCAAAAGCGGCACCCGCGAAGTGGTGCTGGGCATGGCGCACCGCGGCCGTCTGAACGTGCTGGTCAACGTGCTGGGTAAAAAACCGCAGGACCTGTTCGACGAGTTCGCGGGCAAACATAAAGAACACCTCGGCACCGGCGACGTGAAGTACCACATGGGCTTCTCTTCCGATATGGAAACCGAAGGCGGTCTGGTGCACCTGGCGCTGGCGTTTAACCCGTCGCACCTCGAGATCGTCAGCCCGGTGGTTATCGGTTCCGTACGCGCCCGTCTGGATCGTCTGGACGAGCCAAGCAGCAACAAAGTTCTGCCTATTACCATCCACGGCGACGCCGCCGTCACCGGCCAGGGCGTGGTTCAGGAAACTCTGAACATGTCCAAAGCCCGCGGTTACGAAGTGGGCGGTACCGTGCGCATCGTTATCAACAACCAGGTGGGCTTCACGACCTCTAACCCGCTGGATGCGCGCTCAACGCCGTACTGCACCGACATCGGTAAAATGGTGCAGGCGCCGATTTTCCACGTCAATGCGGACGATCCGGAAGCGGTCGCCTTCGTCACCCGTCTGGCGCTTGATTTCCGCAATACCTTTAAACGCGATGTCTTCATTGACCTGGTGTGCTACCGCCGTCACGGCCACAACGAAGCCGATGAGCCGAGCGCAACCCAGCCGCTGATGTATCAGAAGATCAAAAAGCATCCGACTCCGCGCAAAATCTATGCTGACAAGCTGGAGCAGGAGAAGGTGGCGACTCTGGAAGATGCGACCGAGCAGGTTAACCTCTATCGCGATGCGCTGGATGCCGGCGAATGCGTGGTGCAGGAATGGCGTCCGATGAATATGCATTCCTTTACCTGGTCGCCGTACCTCAACCACGAGTGGGACGAGAGCTATCCGGATAAAGTTGAGCCGAAACGTCTGCAGGAGTTGGCCAAACGCATCAGCACGGTACCGGAAGGTATCGAAATGCAGTCCCGCGTGGCGAAAATTTACGCCGACCGCCAGGCGATGGCGGCAGGCGAGAAGCTGTTTGACTGGGGCGGTGCCGAAAACCTGGCCTACGCCACGCTGGTTGACGAAGGTATTCCGGTTCGTCTGTCCGGCGAAGACTCCGGCCGCGGCACCTTCTTCCACCGTCATGCGGTGATCCATAACCAGACCAATGGTTCAACCTACACGCCGCTGCAGCATGTCCATAACGGCCAGGGCCAGTTCCGCGTTTGGGACTCGGTACTGTCCGAAGAAGCGGTGCTGGCGTTCGAATATGGTTACGCCACCGCCGAGCCGCGCACTCTGACCATCTGGGAAGCGCAGTTTGGCGACTTCGCCAACGGTGCGCAGGTGGTGATCGACCAGTTCATCTCCTCCGGTGAGCAGAAGTGGGGAAGGATGTGCGGCCTGGTGATGCTCCTGCCGCACGGTTACGAAGGCCAGGGCCCGGAGCACTCCTCCGCGCGTCTGGAGCGTTATCTGCAGCTGTGCGCTGAACAAAACATGCAGGTCTGCGTGCCGTCCACGCCGGCACAGGTTTATCACATGCTGCGTCGCCAGGCGCTGCGCGGTATGCGTCGTCCGCTGGTGGTGATGTCGCCGAAGTCGCTGCTGCGTCATCCGCTGGCGGTCTCCAGCATGGATGAGCTGGCGAACGGCACTTTCCTGCCGGCTATTGGTGAAATCGATCAACTTGATCCGCAGGCTGTGAAGCGCGTTGTGCTGTGCTCTGGTAAGGTTTACTACGACCTGCTGGAACAGCGCCGCAAAAACGAGCAAAAAGATGTCGCTATCGTTCGTATCGAGCAGCTCTATCCGTTCCCGCATCAGGCGGTGCAGGAAGCGCTGAAAGCGTATGCGCACGTGCATGATTTTGTCTGGTGCCAGGAAGAGCCGCTCAACCAGGGCGCATGGTACTGCAGCCAGCATCACTTCCGTGAAGTGATTCCGTTTGGGGCCTCTCTGCGTTATGCAGGCCGCCCGGCCTCCGCCTCTCCGGCGGTAGGGTATATGTCCGTTCACCAGAAACAGCAACAAGATCTGGTCAATGACGCGCTGAACGTCGATTAATTAAAGGATACACAATGAGTAGCGTAGATATTCTGGTTCCCGACCTGCCTGAGTCCGTAGCTGACGCAACCGTCGCCACCTGGCACAAAAAACCGGGCGACGCGGTCGTCCGTGACGAAGTTCTGGTCGAAATCGAAACTGACAAAGTGGTACTGGAAGTACCGGCATCAGCGGACGGCATTCTGGATGCAGTGCTGGAAGACGAGGGCGCCACCGTCCTGTCTCGCCAGATCCTTGGCCGCCTGCGCGAAGGCAACAGCGCAGGTAAAGAAAGCAGCGAGAAAGCCGATGCGAAAGCGTCCACTCCGGCGCAGCGTCAGCAGGCCTCTCTGGAAGAGCAGAACAACGACGCGCTGAGCCCGGCGATCCGTCGTCTGCTGGCTGAACACAACCTTGACCCAGCGGCCATCAAAGGCACTGGCGTCGGCGGCCGTCTGACCCGCGAAGACGTTGAGAAACATCTGGCGAAAGCCCCGGCGCCGGCAGAAGCCAAAGCGCCAGCCGTCGCCCCGGCAGCCGCGCCGGCGCCGCAGCTGGGCCACCGTTCGGAAAAACGCGTCCCGATGACCCGCCTGCGTAAACGCGTAGCCGAACGTCTGCTGGAAGCGAAAAACTCTACCGCCATGCTGACGACCTTTAACGAAGTCAACATGAAGCCCATCATGGATCTGCGTAAGCAGTACGGTGAGGCGTTCGAAAAACGTCATGGCATCCGCCTGGGCTTTATGTCCTTCTACGTGAAAGCGGTAGTGGAAGCGCTGAAACGCTATCCGGAAGTGAACGCTTCCATCGATGGCGACGACGTGGTGTACCACAACTACTTCGACGTCAGCATGGCCGTATCCACTCCGCGCGGTCTGGTCACCCCGGTTCTGCGTGACGTCGACCTGCTGGGCATGGCGGATATCGAAAAGAATATCAAAGAGCTGGCAGTGAAAGGCCGCGACGGCAAGCTGACCGTAGACGACCTGACCGGCGGTAACTTCACTATTACCAACGGCGGCGTCTTCGGCTCCCTGATGTCCACGCCGATCATCAACCCACCGCAGAGCGCTATTCTGGGTATGCATGCCATTAAAGACCGTCCGATGGCGGTCAATGGCAAGGTAGAGATCCTGCCGATGATGTACCTGGCGCTCTCCTATGACCACCGTCTGATCGACGGACGTGAATCGGTAGGCTTCCTGGTGGCGATTAAAGAGCTGCTGGAAGATCCGACCCGTCTGCTGCTGGACGTGTAGTCAGCAAGCGTATTACCTACCGTAGGCCGGATAACACGCGTTAGCGCCGTTATCAGGCCTACAGGTTTAAAGATAATTACACCCTGAAGGATGGACTGAACACATGAACTTACATGAATATCAGGCAAAACAACTTTTTGCCCGCTATGGCTTACCGGCGCCGGTGGGTTATGCCTGTACTACTCCGCGTGAAGCAGAAGAAGCCGCTTCAAAAATCGGCGCGGGTCCGTGGGTAGTGAAATGTCAGGTTCACGCTGGTGGCCGCGGCAAAGCGGGCGGTGTGAAAGTAGTTAAGAGCAAAGAAGAGATCCGCGCATTTGCCGAGCACTGGCTGGGCAAACGTCTGGTGACCTATCAAACAGATGCGAACGGCCAGCCGGTTAACCAGATCCTGGTTGAAGCGGCGACCGATATTGACAAAGAGCTGTACCTGGGCGCGGTTGTTGACCGCAGCTCCCGTCGCGTGGTGTTCATGGCGTCTACCGAAGGCGGCGTGGAAATCGAGAAAGTGGCGGAAGAGACCCCGCACCTGATCCACAAGATCGCCATCGATCCGCTGGCGGGCCCGATGCCTTACCAGGGTCGTGAACTGGCGTTCAAACTGGGTCTGGAAGGTAAACAGGTTCAGCAGTTCACCAAGATTTTCATGGGGCTGGCGACCATTTTCCTTGAGCGCGACCTGGCGCTGATCGAGATCAACCCGCTGGTGATCACCAAGCAGGGCGACCTGATCTGCCTCGACGGCAAACTGGGCGCTGACGGCAACGCGCTGTTCCGCCAGCCGGATCTGCGCGAAATGCGCGATCAGTCTCAGGAAGACCCACGTGAAGCGCAGGCGGCGCAGTGGGAACTGAACTACGTCGCGCTGGACGGCAACATCGGCTGCATGGTTAACGGCGCAGGCCTGGCGATGGGTACCATGGACATCGTTAAGCTGCACGGCGGCGAACCGGCTAACTTCCTCGACGTAGGCGGCGGCGCGACCAAAGAGCGCGTGACCGAAGCGTTCAAAATCATCCTCTCTGACGACAACGTTAAAGCGGTGCTGGTTAACATCTTCGGCGGCATCGTGCGTTGCGACCTGATCGCTGACGGCATCATCGGCGCGGTAGCGGAAGTAGGGGTTAACGTTCCGGTTGTTGTACGTCTGGAAGGTAACAACGCCGAACTGGGCGCGAAAAAACTGGCTGACAGCGGCCTGAATATTATTGCAGCGAAAAGTCTGACGGACGCAGCACAGCAGGTTGTTGCCGCAGTGGAGGGGAAATAATGTCAGTTTTAATTAATAAAGATACCAAGGTTATCTGCCAGGGCTTCACCGGTAGCCAGGGGACCTTCCACTCTGAACAAGCGATCGCTTACGGTACGCAAATGGTTGGCGGCGTGACGCCAGGCAAAGGCGGCACCACTCACCTGGGCCTGCCGGTGTTCAACACCGTGCGCGAAGCCGTTGAAGCGACCGGCGCGACCGCGACCGTGATCTACGTTCCGGCGCCGTTCTGCAAAGATTCCATCCTGGAAGCGATCGACGCGGGCATTAAGCTTATCATCACCATCACCGAAGGTATCCCAACGCTGGATATGCTGACCGTGAAGGTGAAGCTGGACGAAGCGGGCGTGCGTATGATCGGCCCGAACTGCCCGGGCGTTATCACTCCGGGCGAGTGCAAAATCGGCATCATGCCGGGTCACATTCACAAGCCGGGTAAAGTGGGCATCGTTTCCCGTTCCGGCACCCTGACCTATGAAGCGGTTAAGCAGACCACCGACTACGGCTTCGGCCAGTCTACCTGCGTCGGTATCGGCGGCGACCCGATCCCGGGCTCCAACTTCATCGATATCCTGAAGATGTTCGAGGAAGATCCGCAGACCGAAGCGATCGTCATGATCGGTGAGATCGGCGGCAGCGCGGAAGAAGAAGCGGCTGCTTATATTAAAGATCATGTCACTAAGCCGGTTGTCGGCTACATCGCGGGCGTTACCGCGCCGAAAGGCAAGCGTATGGGCCACGCGGGCGCTATCATCGCCGGCGGTAAAGGTACAGCGGATGAGAAATTCGCAGCGCTGGAAGCGGCGGGTGTGAAAACTGTTCGCAGCCTGGCCGACATCGGCGAAGCGCTGAAAGCTATTATCAAGTAAACCCTCTCTGCTTGTCCGCAAGCAGAAATCTGTCCGATTTCGACATGGTTGGCCACCGTCAGGTGGCCTTTTTTGTGACCGTTATCCCGTCTCGTCAGAACCGCAGCGCCAACAACGAATTGATTTTCTGCGAAAAGCCCTATCTATCATATTGATTTAATTTATTATTTAATAAGTATTTTCGATGCGCTGTAGTGGCTAAAAAAATATACCCCGGGTGTACCGTAGGGAAACAAAAGCGGCAGCGAAAAAGCGTGGGGCAGGGGATAAGGAAGCAGATAAAATACTGTGAGCGGTCTAACATTATTCGGATCGGTTCCTTTTTTTTGTTTTTTTTTCCACGACGTTAAATAATATTACCTATGATTCTCATATCTCTCTTTTTAGTAACTGGAAAAGCCATAGTTTAAACACTTAATTAACATTAAGTTCACCAATATTCTTTATTGGGCTACATAATTAACACATAGAGTAAAAATTGATTTATATCAATACTTAATCCTTGGAAAAATCCCTCAAAAAACGTTAAATTGTCTCAAGTCAAATTGGCTGAATTCAGCCATCTTCACTATATATTGATCACCGTCGAAAAATGTAAAACTGGAACAATAAAAACATATTTATTGTAAGGTTATTGCGGCGTAATATATTGGGGAATCAATTGGGTTTTTCGTTAACGTATTTGTAACCTTACCCTGGCATGGTTTTACCTTCGATTGAAACCTGCTGTGGACGGGCGACAAATAAATTTGTATTGGGGCATGCGTATGAGCCAGAGCTTCTCGGTTCATTTTCGGAGTCTTCATGCGATGAGCAAGGAGTCATGATGTTAGATATAGTCGAACTGTCGCGCTTACAGTTTGCCTTGACCGCGATGTACCACTTCCTGTTTGTGCCGCTAACGCTCGGTATGGCGTTCCTGCTGGCCATCATGGAAACGGTCTACGTCCTTTCCGGCAAACAGATTTATAAAGATATGACCAAATTCTGGGGCAAGTTGTTTGGTATCAACTTCGCGCTGGGTGTGGCGACCGGTCTGACCATGGAGTTCCAGTTCGGGACTAACTGGTCGTATTACTCACACTACGTGGGCGATATCTTTGGTGCGCCGCTGGCCATTGAAGGTCTGATGGCCTTCTTCCTCGAATCCACCTTTGTAGGTCTGTTCTTCTTCGGTTGGGATCGTCTGGGCAAAGTTCAGCACATGGCCGTCACCTGGCTGGTTGCGCTGGGTTCCAACCTCTCCGCGCTGTGGATCCTTGTCGCCAACGGCTGGATGCAGAACCCTATCGCATCGGACTTCAACTTCGAAACCATGCGTATGGAGATGGTCAGCTTCTCTGAACTGGTGCTCAACCCGGTCGCCCAGGTGAAATTCGTTCACACTGTGGCGTCGGGCTATGTCACCGGCGCGATGTTCATCCTGGCGATTAGCTCCTGGTACATGCTGAAAGGTCGCGACTTCGCCTTTGCCAAGCGCTCCTTTGCCATCGCAGCCAGCTTCGGTATGGCGGCGATCCTCTCCGTTATTGTGCTGGGTGACGAATCCGGTTACGAAATGGGTGACGTGCAGAAAACCAAACTGGCGGCTATCGAAGCAGAGTGGGAAACCCAGCCTGCGCCGGCGGCCTTCACCCTGTTTGGTATTCCCGATCAGAATGCGCAGACCAACCACTTTGCGATCCAGATCCCCTACGCGCTGGGCATCATTGCTACCCGCTCGGTGGACAAGCCGGTTATCGGCCTCAAGGATCTGATGGTTCAGCACGAAGAGCGTATCCGTAACGGCATGAAAGCCTACGCGCTGCTGGAACAGCTGCGCGCCGGTTCAACCGATCAGGCCGTGCGTGACCAGTTCAATAACGTGAAGAAGGACCTCGGTTATGGCCTGCTGTTGAAGCGCTATACCCCGAACGTCGCTGACGCCACGGAAGAGCAGATCGCCAAAGCGACCAAAGACTCCATTCCAAGCGTCGCACCGCTGTACTTCGCCTTCCGTATCATGGTGGCGTGCGGCATCCTGATGCTGCTGATTATAGGCGCCTCCTTCTGGAGCGTGATCCGTAACCGCATCGGCGAGAAAAAATGGCTGCTGCGCGCCGCATTCTACGGCCTGCCGCTGCCGTGGATTGCCGTGGAGTCGGGCTGGTTTGTTGCCGAATACGGCCGTCAGCCGTGGGCGATTGGTGAAGTCCTGCCGACGGCGGTGGCTAACTCATCATTGACCGCGGGCGACCTGATCTTCTCAATGTTGCTGATCTGTGGTCTGTACACGCTGTTCCTGGTGGCTGAACTGTTCCTGATGTTCAAGTTTGCCCGCAAAGGACCTAGCAGCCTGAAAACCGGCCGCTATCACTTTGAACAGTCCTCTGCGGCTATTCAGTCGGCACGCTAAGACAGGAGTCGTCAAATGATCGATTATGAAGTATTGCGTTTTATCTGGTGGCTGCTGATTGGCATTCTGCTGATTGGTTTTGCCGTCGCCGACGGGTTCGACATGGGGGTGGGCATGCTCACCCGCTTCCTCGGCCGCAACGACACCGAGCGTCGGATTATGATCAACGCCATCGCCCCGCACTGGGACGGTAACCAGGTGTGGCTGATCACCGCCGGCGGCGCGCTGTTCGCTGCCTGGCCGATGGTTTACGCCGCGGCGTTTTCTGGCTTCTATGTGGCGATGATTCTGGTGCTGGCCTCGCTGTTCTTCCGTCCGGTCGGTTTTGACTACCGTTCCAAGATCGAGGACACCCGCTGGCGCAACATGTGGGACTGGGGCATCTTCATCGGTAGCTTCGTGCCGCCGCTGGTGATTGGCGTGGCCTTTGGCAACCTGCTGCAGGGCGTGCCGTTCCACGTCGATGAATACCTGCGTCTGTTCTATACCGGTAACTTCTTCCAGTTGCTGAACCCGTTTGGTCTGCTGGCCGGTATCGTCAGCGTGGCGATGATCCTGACTCAGGGCGCCACCTATCTGCAGATGCGTACCGTAGGCGAACTGCACCTGCGTACTCGCACCGTTTCCATGGTGGCGGCGCTGGTGACGCTGGTCTGCTTCGCGCTGGCGGGCGTGTGGGTCTACTACGGCATCGACGGCTATGTGGTGAAATCGGTGATTGACCATACCGGCCCGTCTAACCCGCTGACCAAGGAAGTGGTGCGGGAAGCTGGCGCGTGGATGGTGAACTTTAACAATATGCCAGCGCTGTGGGCGGTGCCTGCCCTGGGCGTGGTGTTGCCGCTGCTGACCGTCGTTTCGACCAAAGCGGATAAAGGTGCCTGGGCATTCCTGTTCTCCTCGCTGACCCTGGCCTGCATCATTCTGACTGCCGGTATCGCGATGTTCCCGTTCATCATGCCGTCCAGCACTATGCTGAACGCCAGCCTGACAATGTGGGACGCGACCTCCAGTCAGCGGACGCTGAACCTGATGACCTACGTGGCGATTGTTTTCGTGCCGATCATTCTGGCCTACACCAGCTGGTGTTACTGGAAGATGTTTGGCCGCATCACGCGCGAAGACATCGAAAAGAATACCCACTCGCTGTACTAAGGTAAGGAGCTATATATGTGGTACTTCGCATGGATTTTGGGAACGCTTCTTGCCTGTGCTTTTGGGGTCATTACCGCGCTGGCGCTTGAGCACGTGGAAGCCACCAAAGCCGGGAAGAAAGAAGAAATCTGATGAAATTTATCGCTACTCTGTACGCGATAATGGACAAGCGCCCGCTCCGGGCGCTTTCCTTGTTGATGGCGCTGCTGCTGGCTGGCTGCATTTTCTGGGATCCGTCGCGCTTTGCGGCGAAGACCAGCGAGCTGGAAATCTGGCATGGTTTCTTGCTGATGTGGGCGGTTTGCAGCGGCGTTATTCACGGCGTGGGCTTTCGCCCGCGTGCCGTTCACTGGCAGGGGATTTTTTGTCCGCTTATCGCTGATATCGTGCTCGCTTTAGGTCTCTTCTTTTTCTTCTTTTGAATAAGAGATCTCTGTTAATGCTATGGGCTTGCATAAGCCCATAAAAATTTACGCCCCGTTTACTTTCCCCCATTCCAAACCACCTTTCCCGCGCGTATAGTAGCGAAGTTTGAAAGCTCTAACCTTTTTTTGCATTACCGGGATGTAAAGTGAATACAACGCTGTTTCGATGGCCGGTTCGGGTCTACTACGAAGATACCGATGCCGGTGGTGTGGTTTACCACGCCAGTTACGTCGCTTTTTATGAAAGAGCACGCACAGAGATGCTGCGCCACCATCACTTTAGTCAACAGGTGCTGTTGGCTGAACGCGTTGCCTTCGTGGTTCGCAAAATGACGCTGGAGTATTTTGCCCCCGCCAGACTCGACGACATGCTCGAAGTCCAGACGGAAATTACCTCGATGCGCGGCACCTCTTTGGTTTTCACGCAGCGAATCGTCAACGCCGAGAATACAGTGTTAAACGAAGCTGAGGTTCTCATTGTGTGCGTTGATCCACTCTTAATGAAGCCACGTGCGCTTCCCAAGTCTATTGTCGCGGAGTTTAAGCAGTGACTGACATGAATATCCTTGATTTGTTCCTGAAGGCGAGCCTTCTGGTAAAACTTATCATGTTGATTTTGATTGGTTTTTCTATCGCTTCCTGGGCTATCATTATTCAGAGAACGCGTATCCTTAACTCGGCCGCGCGTGAAGCTGAAGCGTTCGAGGACAAATTCTGGTCCGGGATCGAGCTCTCTCGTCTGTACCAGGAGAGCCAGGGGCGTCGCGATAACCTGACCGGTTCGGAACAAATCTTCTACAGCGGTTTCAAAGAGTTTGCACGCCTGCATCGGGCTAACAGCCATGCGCCGGAAGCGATTGTCGAAGGGGCATCGCGCGCGATGCGTATTTCGATGAACCGCGAACTGGAAACGCTGGAGACCCATATTCCGTTCCTCGGCACCGTAGGCTCGATCAGCCCGTATATCGGTCTGTTCGGTACCGTCTGGGGGATTATGCACGCCTTTATCGCCCTTGGCGCGGTGAAGCAGGCCACCCTGCAGATGGTGGCGCCAGGTATCGCCGAAGCGCTGATCGCCACCGCGATTGGTCTGTTCGCCGCAATCCCGGCGGTCATGGCGTATAACCGCCTGAACCAGCGCGTGAACAAGCTTGAACTGAATTACGACAACTTTATGGAAGAGTTCACCGCTATTCTGCACCGTCAGGCCTTTACCACCAGCGAAAGCAATAAGGGGTAAGCCATGGCCAGAGCACGTGGACGCGGACGTCGCGAACTGAAGTCCGAGATCAACATCGTTCCGCTGCTGGATGTCCTGCTGGTGCTGCTGCTGATCTTTATGGCAACGGCGCCGATCATTACGCAGAGCGTGGAAGTCGATCTGCCGGACGCCACGGAATCGCAAGCGGTGAAAAGCAATGACGATCCGCCGGTGATTGTGGAAGTCTCCGGGGTAGGGCAGTACAGCGTGAAGGTGGGGCAGGAGACGCTGTCCCAGCTGCCGCCGGAGCAGGTAATTGCCGAAGCGAAGCGTCGTCTTGAAGCCAATGAAAAAACGGTATTCCTGATCGGCGGTGCGAAAGACGTCCCTTACGATGAAATTATTAAAGCGCTGAACCTGTTGCATAGTGCAGGGGTTAAATCGGTCGGCTTGATGACCAAACCTATTTAATCGCTTCAGGTAGGTGCGTCCGCGCGGCGTCCGGTGGCGGGTATCGCTCGCCGTCGGTGCGCATCGCGGATACAGGCGAACAGTTTTTGGGAACCGATAGTGTCAAAGGCAACCGAACAAAACGACAAGCTTAAACGAGCGATCATCATTTCAGTCGCGCTGCACATCATTCTGATCGCGCTGCTGATCTGGAGTTCGTTTGACGAGCATCTGGATGCCTCTGCCGGCGGCGGCGGCGGATCGTCGATTGATGCCGTCATGGTCGATCCGGGGGCGGTGGTAAATAACTATAACCGTCAGCAACAGCAGCAGGCCAGCGCACGTCGCGCCGCTGAACAGCGTGAAAAACAGGCGCAGCAGCAGGCGGAAGAGTTACGTGAGAAACAGGCGGCGGAACAGGAACGGCTGAAACAGCTCGAACAGGAGCGGCTGCAGGCGCAGGAAGCGGCGAAAGAAGCGAAGGAGCAGCAGAAGCAGGCTGAAGAAGCGGCTGCCAAGGCCGCCGCGGCGGCAAAAGCCAAAGCGGACGCACAGGCAAAAGAAGCGCAGGAAGCCGCTGCCAAAGCGGCCGCCGAGGCGAAAGCGAAGGCGGATGCCCAGGCGAAAGCGGCAGAACAGGCGGCGGCCAAGGCGGCTGCTGACGCGAAGAAGCAGGCCGAAGCCGCTGCAGCGAAAGCCGCTGCCGAGGCGAAGAAACAGGCGGAAGCTGAAGCGGCGAAAGCTGCGGCCGAGGCGCAGAAGAAAGCGGAAGCGGCGGCTGCGAAGAAAGCGCAACAGGAAGCGGAGAAAAAAGCCCAGCAGGAAGCGGCTAAGCAGGCGGCAGCTGAAAAAGCGGCTGCCGAAAAAGCCGCTGAGAAAGCCGCCGCGCAAAAAGCGGCCGCTGAGAAGGCCGCCGCCGAGAAAGCCGCAGCCGCTGAAAAAGCGGCGGCAGCGAAAGCGGCTGCAGCAGAGAAGGCTGCAGCTGATAAAGCGGCCAAGGCGGCAGCAGCAAAAGCCGCGGCGGCGAAGAAAGCGGCGGCTGCGAAAGAAGCGGACGGCGTAGACAACCTGCTCGGCGATCTGAGTTCTGGTAAGAATGCGCCTAAAACAGGCGGTGGGGCCAAAGGAAACAATGCCTCCGCTGCCGGGAGTGGTAATACTAAAAACAGTGCCTCAGGGGCTGATATCAACAACTATGCCGGACAGATAAAATCGGCGATTGAAAGTAAGTTTTATGACGCATCGTCCTATGCGGGCAAAACATGTACCTTGCGTATCAAACTTGCTCCTGACGGCCTGTTGTTAAATATACAGTCCGAAGGTGGTGATCCTGCTCTGTGCCAGGCCGCTCTTGCCGCAGCCCGACAGGCTAAGTTTCCGAAACCACCTAGCCAGGCAGTATATGAAGTCTTCAAAAATGCGCCACTGGACTTCAAACCTCAGTGACATTTTTCCCCGTGCAAACGGGGAAAAACAATCTATGGTAGTCACAGGGTTTTGGTAGTTTTGTATATTTGAGTTTGTTAACATTCTGCTAAATTATCGTGGGCTTTCCGCCCGGATAAGGGAGATATGATGAAGCAGGCATTACGAGTAGCATTTGGTTTTTTAATGCTGTGGGCGGCGGTGCTGCACGCAGAAGTACGTATCGAGATCACCCAGGGGGTGGACTCGGCACGCCCTATCGGCGTGGTACCGTTCCAGTGGGCCGGCCAGGGCGCTGCGCCGGAAGATGTCGGTGGTATCGTGGCAGCTGACCTGCGCAACAGCGGTAAATTCAATCCGCTGGATCGCTCGCGTCTGCCGCAGCAGCCGACCAGTGCCCAGGAAGTGCAGCCTGCTGCCTGGTCTGCGCTGGGTATTGACGCCGTAGTCGTCGGCCAGGTCACGCAAAATCCGGATGGTTCTTATCAGGTTGCGTATCAACTGGTGGACACCGGCGGAGCGCCGGGCACAACGCTGGCGCAAGGTTCTTTTAAAGTCACTAAGCAGTACCTGCGCTATGCGGCGCACGCGGCCAGCGACGCGGTATTTGAGAAGCTGACCGGCATCAAGGGCGCCTTCCGTACCCGTATCGCCTACGTGGTGCAGAAAAACGGCGGCCAGTACCCTTACGAACTGCGCGTGTCCGACTACGATGGTTACAACCAGTTCCTGGTTCACCGTTCCTCCCAGCCGCTGATGTCCCCGGCCTGGTCTCCGGACGGTTCTAAACTGGCCTACGTTACCTTTGAAAGCGGTCGTTCTGCGCTGGTGGTTCAGACCCTGGCGAACGCCTCTGTGCGTCAGATCGCCTCCTTCCCGCAGCACAACGGCGCCCCGGCGTTCTCACCGGATGGTTCTAAACTGGCGTTCGCGCTGTCGAAAACCGGTAGCCTGAACCTGTACGTAATGGATCTGGGATCCGGTCAGATTCGTCAGGTGACCAACGGTCGCAGCAACAACACCGAACCAAGCTGGTTCCCGGACAGCCAGAATCTGGCCTTCACTTCTGACCAGGCAGGTCGTCCGCAGGTATATAAAGTCAACATTAATGGCGGCACGCCGCAGCGTATCACCTGGGAAGGTTCTCAGAACCAGGACGCCGACGTGAGCGCGGATGGTAAAACCATGGTAATGGTCAGCTCGGCCGGCGGTCAGCAGCACATTGCCAAACAAGATCTGGAAACGGGTGGTGTACAGGTTCTGTCATCAACGTTTTTAGACGAAACGCCAAGTCTGGCACCTAACGGCACTATGGTAATCTACAGCTCTTCTCAGGGGATGGGATCCGTGCTGAATCTGGTTTCTACAGATGGGCGTTTCAAAGCGCGTCTTCCGGCAACTGATGGACAGGTAAAATCGCCTGCCTGGTCGCCGTATCTGTGATAATAAATAATTGATTATTAAAGGAATCAAAGAAATGCAACTGAACAAAGTGCTGAAAGGGCTGATGATCGCTCTGCCGGTTATGGCAATCGCGGCATGTTCTTCTAACAAGAACGCCAGCAACGACCAGAGCGGTGAAGGCATGCTGGGTGCCGGCACTGGTATGGACGCTAACGGTAACGGCGGCAACATGTCTTCTGAAGAGCAAGCTCGTCTGCAGATGCAGCAGCTGCAGCAGAACAACATCGTTTACTTCGATCTCGACAAGTACGATATCCGTTCTGACTTCGCTGCTATGCTGGACGCGCACGCTAACTTCCTGCGCAGCAACCCGTCCTACAAAGTGACTGTAGAAGGTCACGCGGATGAGCGCGGTACGCCGGAATACAACATCGCTCTGGGTGAGCGTCGTGCTAACGCCGTTAAGATGTATCTGCAGGGCAAAGGTGTTTCTGCCGATCAGATCTCCATCGTTTCTTACGGTAAAGAAAAACCAGCAGTACTGGGTCATGACGAAGCGGCATATGCCAAAAACCGTCGCGCCGTACTGGTTTACTAAGAGAATTGCATGAGCAGTAACTTCAGACATCATTTATTGAGTCTGTCGTTACTGGTTGGCATAGCGGCCCCCTGGGCCGCTTTTGCTCAGGCGCCAATCAGTAGTGTCGGCTCAGGCTCGGTCGAAGACCGCGTCACTCAACTCGAGCGTATTTCCAATGCTCACAGCCAGCTTTTAACCCAACTCCAGCAACAACTCTCTGATAACCAGACTGACATTGATTCTCTCCGCGGGCAGATCCAGGAGAACCAGTACCAGCTGAATCAGATCGTTGAGCGCCAGAAACAGATTCTGCTGCAGATAGATAGTCTGAGCAGCGGTGGCGGCGCAGCATCAGGTGCGCAGGCTCCGTCGTCTTCTGGCGATCAGAGCGCGGCTGCCACCAGCGCAGCGCCAGCGGCCACCTCAGGCGCCCCGGCGATGACCGGCGATGCGAACACCGATTATAATGCCGCTATTGCCCTGGTGAAGGATGCCTCACGCCAGGATGACGCGATGGTGGCGTTTCAAAACTTCGTCAAAAAGTACCCGGATTCAACCTACCAGCCAAACGCTAACTACTGGCTCGGGCAGTTGAACTACAATAAGGGGAGAAAAGACGACGCGGCGTTTTACTTCGCTTCGGTGGTGAAGAACTACCCGAAATCGCCAAAAGCGCCTGACGCGATGTTTAAAGTCGGCGTGATCATGCAGGACAAAGGTGATACCGCGAAAGCGAAAGCGGTTTACCAGCAGGTGATCAACAAATTCCCCGGCACCGACGGTGCGAAACAAGCGCAAAAACGACTTAATGCTCTTGGTTGATTACGGCATGACCAGAAATCGCGTTATTTCTGGTCTTGTCGCCTGAATCGCCAGCAGTTAAGTGATCTTTATCGAAATTTTAGTTGCGCTGAATTCTGAAATCAGTAATATATGCCGCCGTTGCCAAGGGATATCAAACAAGCCCAAAGCAATGCCAGAGTGGGTCGTTAGCTCAGTTGGTAGAGCAGTTGACTTTTAATCAATTGGTCGCAGGTTCGAATCCTGCACGACCCACCAATCGTTCTGGTGGAACGCGATAGTAAAACGTGAAGGATAACGTTGCGTCAGCAACGGCCCGAAGGGCGAGGCAAAGCCGAGTCATCCTGCACGACCCACCGCTTAGTAGTATCCAGCGTAGTATCGGGTGATTAGCTCAGCTGGGAGAGCACCTCCCTTACAAGGAGGGGGTCGGCGGTTCGATCCCGTCATCACCCACCACTCGGGTCGTTAGCTCAGTTGGTAGAGCAGTTGACTTTTAATCAATTGGTCGCAGGTTCGAATCCTGCACGACCCACCATTATAATGATGGGGTCGGTGGAGGCAGTATCAGTAGTATCCAGCGCAGTTTCGGGTGATTAGCTCAGCTGGGAGAGC
>NZ_GL882740.1:0-4546 GCF_000195655.1 Klebsiella sp. MS 92-3 | reverse complement strand
TGACCTGTTCCCCACACTCCCGGCCGCCCGTGAAGTTGACCTGTTTCCCATAGTCCCGGCCGCCCGCGAAGTTGACCTGTTTCCCATAGTCCGGAGCGTCCATTAAAGTTGACCTGTTTCCCACAGAGGATGGAAAACTCTTCTTGTGCTGAGCGTAAGAGCTATCTGCCGGAACGGTTCCTCTTCGCTTCCTCGCCAGTTCGCTCGCTACGCTCGGTTACATGGCTGCGGCGAGCGCTGATACATAAGGCTCAGCATTGCACCGGTCGTAACTAAAATCAGAATCCTTCTGAATGACCCTCCTGTCTTGCAAGTTGGATACCTTTCTCAAAGCCCTTTTGTATGAGTTGTTGTTGATGGTCAAAAGTGCGTCTGCGTGTTGCTGCAGTGTGATTTAGTAGCACGCCCGTCGAGCTTCATCCCCCTCCTGTTGAGAGCGAAATCAAAACAATATGATTTTTTGCTTGCAACATGACTCTTTTTGTTCAAAATGACAAAAAACGTCATGAGGTGATAAATGGACAATATTGAGCAGTTACGGAAAGTCGCTACACGTGCAGGTAAGCTTCTGACATCTTTGAGCGAAAGTATTCGCCAGCAAAAAGAGGAATTGAAGCTTACCGAGTTCTATCAGGAATACAGCAAAGCCGCTCTGTATAAGCTGCCTAAGCTCAGTAAAGGCAGTGTTGAGTATGCTGTGTCCGAAATGGAAGCCGGTGGCTACATTTTTAAAAAGAAACCTTCTGGTAATACGATGAAATACGCGATGACGATTCAGAATGTCATCGATCTGTATAACCATCGTAAAGTACCGAAGTACAGGGATCGCTTCGATAAAGCCTTTACGATTTTTGTTTGTAATCTTAAAGGTGGTGGTTCCAAGACAGTTACTACCGCTTCATTATCACATGCTTTTCGAGCTCATCCTCAGCTTCTGTTCGAGGACCTGCGTATTCTGGCCATCGATTTCGATCCGCAGGCATCTCTGACGATGTTCCTGAGCCATGAGAATTCAGTGGGCCTGGTTGAAAATACGGCGGCTCAGGCCATGCTCCAGAACGTGTCTCGTGAAGAATTACTTTCCGATTTTATAGTACCGTCTATTATCCCTGGTGTTGATGTAATCCCCGCTTCCATTGACGATGCATTCCTTGCTGAAGGCTGGAAGGGATTGTGTGAAGAACATCTCCCAGGGAAAAATATTCATGCTGTGCTTAAAGAGAACATTATCGATAAGCTCCAGCATGACTACGACTTTATTTTCCTTGATAGTGGTCCTCACCTTGATGCGTTCCTGAAAAACTGCATTGGGGCGGCAGACCTGATGTTGACCCCTCTTCCACCGGCTACGGTTGATTTTCATTCTTCCCTGAAGTTTGTGGCCAGCCTCCCTGCCCTCATAGATTCCATCGAAATGGATGGGCACACCTGCAATCTCATCGGTAATGTCGGCTTCATGTCCAAGATCCTGAACAAGTCTGATCACAAAATTTGCCATAGTCAGGCCAAAGAGGTTTTCGGTGCCGATATGCTAGACATGGTTCTGCCGAGACTGGATGGTTTCGAACGCTGTGGGGAGACTTTTGACACAGTTATTTCAGCAAATCCAGCAACCTATGATGGAAGTACAGAGGCACTAAAAAGCGCAAAATCAGCAGCGGAAGACTTTGCGAAGGCAGTCTTTGATCGCATCGAGTTCATTCGTACTAACGGAGGTATGTGATGTCGAATGAGAAAAGAAAAACCATCGGCAGACAGTTAAATACCCAGGCGTCAATGGTGGAAATGATGGACACCGGTAGAAGCCAGGTATTTACCTTAAAAACCGGCAGGAAGGTAACGTTCAAGTTTGTTCGGGTGCCTGCATCTGAAGTTGAAAGTAAGACCTTCGTAAACCAGGAAAACAACGGAAGAGATCAACTTGCACTGACCAGGGAGTCCCTGAAATCGATTATCCAGACGATTAAGTTTCAGCAGTTCTTCCCCTGTATTGGTGTTAAGCAAAGTGAAAGGATTGAGATACTGGATGGTTCAAGACGGCGAGCCTCAGCGATTTTTGTCCGTACAGGCCTTGATGTAATGGTTACCGAAGAACATTTATCAGCTGATGAAGCCCGCCAACTGGCTAAAGATATCCAGACAGCTAAAGAACATAATCTTCGGGAGATTGGCCTGAGATTGATCGCTCTTAAAGAGTCCGGATTTAATCAAAAGGAAATTGCTGAACTGGAGGGGTTATCTCAGGCTAAAGTTACCAGGGCACTGCAGGCGGCGGCCGTACCGCAAGACTTGATTTCTCTGTTTCCGGTTCAGTCGGAGCTATCGTTTAGTGACTATAAACTTCTTTTAGAAGTTAATGAAAAACTCAGTGAAAAGGGATTAACGCCTGAAGAACTCATTCAGTCTGTATCAGCTCAGCTCGATGCAATTTTGAGTGATGGCGAGCGACCAGAAGACGAACAGAAAGCCAGTATACTGAAGCTGATTTCTCAGGCATCTCAGGCATTGATAGATCCATCTCCTAAGGAAAAATCAGTGGTCTCTCCACTCTGGTCTTTTGAGGAAAAGGACAAGTTCGCGCGTAAGCGTGTGAAAGGGCGCACGCTGACTTATGAGTTTAGCCGTATGTCAAAAGTGATTCAGGATGAACTGGACAAGGCTATCAACGAGGTCCTTGACAGAAATTTGAGTCAATAATTTCGCCATGGCGATTTCACATCTAACTTATTGTAATTAGGCAGTTTAGGCTGATGATTTCAAGGTGAAATCGCCAAAGTTTCACGCCAGTTTCGCTGCTGGAATATCTGACCATCGTGTCGTATAAGCAGGAGAAAGCATCTCCCGTTTCATCTGCCATTCCGGGGCAATACCCCGCCCCGCAAACCAGACCTTCCCCAGCCCTGAGTTGTTGATCCCGTCCAAAACCTTCATTAGTTCAGCGCTGTGTGGACGTGGCGGACGTTCGTCGAACAGCTGCAGCTGAGACACGCCAGAGCCGGTGAAATCATTCAGCATAACTCCGGCTTTGGCATACCGGTGCCCATCCCTCCAGATACGCTCCATAGCCGTTGTGGCGGCTGCAATGATGTCCCTGGTGTCCTGAGTGGGTGTAAGAAGTTTTTCCGTAGCCACGTTGCCGTAGTAAGGCTCTTTAACGGCGAACGGAGACGTTTTGATGAAAACAGAAATATGCCGGCAATACTGGTGCTCTTTACGCAGTTTTTCAGAGGCCCGCTCTGCGTGCTGACAGATAGCCTGACGGAGTGACTCGTACTCCGTGATCTTTACGCCAAAACTGCGGCTGCAGACAATTTGCTGTTTCGTCGGAGGGACTTCCTCAAGCGAAAGGCAGCTTTCCCCGTTCAGTTCACGTACCGTTCGCTCAAGGACCACAGAAAAATTTTTGCGGATGAAGGCCGGGTTGGTCAGAGCCAGATCGAGCGCGGTCTTTATGCCCAGCACATTTAGCTTGCGTGCAATACGGTTACCCACCCCCCAGATTTCTTCAACCGGCTGGAGTGAAAGCAGTTTCCGCGTTCTCTGCGGATTTCCCCTGGTCAGAGCGAGTACGCCACGAAACTGTTTCCACTCTTTTGAGGCCCACTGGGCTGATTTTGCGAGGGTTTTCGTTGGTCCGGCGCCCACGCCAATGGTCAGGCGGGTACAGTCATACACGTGCTGACGCAGCTGCCGGCCGAAGTCCTCAAGCCCCATACAGTGCTCCACGCCGGTCAGGTCGAGGAACATCTCATCAATGGAATACTGTTCCACCCTGGGGGCCAGTTCCTCCAGGCAGTTCATCACGCGCGCCGACATCGAGGCGTAAAGTTCATAATTACTTGAAAACGCATATATTTTTTCCGGGTATCTTTCGTTTTTTATCTGAAACCACGGAGTTCCCATTTTGATCCAGGGCTTCGCCTCGGCACTGCGAGCGATTACGTTCCCGTCGTTGTTGCTCAGGACGACTATCGGCTTTCCTTTCAAATCCGGGCGGAAAACACGTTCACAGCTGGCATAGAAGCTGTTCACATCGGCCAGGGCAAACATCAGTACATCTCCCTCGGGCGGTGGATGATATGCGTGACAACGCCAAAGATATCCAGCTCGTCGGGATCAGGATAAATCGGCGACCAGGAGGCATTCATGGGCTGCAGCGTCAGTCGCGGCGTCAGCAGAAGCCGTTTCACCGTAAACTCCCCCTGTACGCTGGCGACAACGATATCGCCGTGCCGCGGCTTTTCAGCACTGTCCACAACCAGCAGATCGCCATTGTACAGACTGCCGTCGGCCATGCTGTCTCCGCTGGCACGCAGGTAGTACGTCGCGCTCGGATGCCGTATGCAGTAATCATGGAGATCCAGATCGGACTCGACATAGTCAGCAGCAGGGCTGGGAAAACCGCAGCTGGCCAGATCGGCAAACAATGGATGGGCCTGTGGCGGGAGTTCTTTCCCGGTGCTGAAAAGTTGTAGCTTCATCTTTCCTCCTGATACTCTAATTTTACTGGTTATACATACAGTGTGCGCCGGGAGACCGGTTAGAG
>NZ_GL882739.1:40265-43685 GCF_000195655.1 Klebsiella sp. MS 92-3 | reverse complement strand
CCGGGCAACGGGGCGCATTAAACCGTAATCGCCGCGCCTCGTCAACGAAATTTATCTGTTTTACAGCAGACTGAACAATCTATCACCACATTGCGCTAAAAGCACGCGTCTTCAGGCAAAAAACAGCGTCCAGGCCGCGGAAATTGGCATCGCCAGCACCAGCGCAGGCAGCATATTCACTACGGCAAACATTTTTATCCCGCAGATGCGCAGCCCGGTGGCCACCAGCAGCATGCCGCCGACGGCGCTGAAATCCGCCAGCATCATCGGCGTGGTAAGCGGCATAATGATCGCCGCGCAGGCTGCAAGAGTCAGCTGGATAATCAGCATCGGTACGCTGATGGCGGCGACGGCAATGCCCAGGGTGCAGGCGAAGATGGTGGCGGTGAAAAAGTCGAGAAACGCTTTGGCAATCAGAATGCTGGCGTCGCCGGTCATCCCTTCGCGCATGGCGCCGAAGACGCCGGTGCCGCTGGCGCAGAACAGGACGATAATCGCCACATAGCTCTGAATATAAGACTCATGAGCCGAAGCCTTTTTCTTGCCTTTCGCTGACATCAACTGCTGGAGTTTACTGACCAGCGTATTGATGCCTTTTTCCATATTGCATATTTCGCCGAGCAGCGTCCCCACCAGGGTCGACAGCACCATCACCGGCAGATTGGCGCACTTAATGACCAGTAAAATGCCGATGCCCAATGACGCCAGGCCAAAAATAGAGGTCATTGCGGTGCGGATCCGTTCCGGCAACCGTTGGCTGAGTAAGGCGCCCAGCACACCGCCGACCAGCACCGCGCTGGCGTTAATAAAAGGTCCTGTAACCACGCTGACTCCTGTTAAAAATCCCTGATAACCGCATTATTATGGCGTTAACTTACCGGGAAAGCTTGTGTATCCGTGATATAAGTGCATACGGTTTTCATCTTGCGCCTGTTCGGGAAAGGTGCCATGATTGCGCGAATTTTCTCCTCCCTGATATGAGGCCGCCGATGACGACACAGCCATTATCTCGCCAGCGACGCCGCGCCCAGATGCGCGGGCTGCCTCATCTTGCTACGCTTACCCCTCTGTTCACCATGCGGTGAAGGACACGTATGCTCACTGTAGGGCAACAGTAAGATCGGACGCGTCTGCTTTTACTGATGTCCGGCGGTCGGAGCTGAATCCGTCAGACCCGGACACATCGTTGGGCAAGGTCTCCCTTGTCTGAGGTTTTTACACTCCCGATACGGGCATTTGCGCTTATGAAATCCATGCACATTGCCGCCAGCTGCGAGCTGGTCACCCGCTTGTCCACCCACCGTCGCGTTGTGGCGCTGGACAGTACCGATTTTACCGATGTGGCGGCAGTCGTCATCTCCGTGGCCGACAGTCGCAGCGGCATCCTTACTCTCCTCAGGCGTAGCGGATTTAACCTGCCGGTCTACCTGCTGAGTGAGACGGCGGTCGACAAGCCGGAGGGGGTGCAGGCGGTGATCGCCGGTAAAGATCAGGAGTGGCTGGAGCTGGAGGCGGCGGCCTGTGATTATGAAGCGCGTCTGCTGCCGCCGTTTTTCAATACCCTGACCCAGTACGTCGAGATGGATAACAGCACCTTTGCCTGTCCGGGGCATCAGCACGGGGCGTTTTTCAAAAAGCACCCTGCAGGCCGTCAGTTCTATGACTTTTTTGGCGAAAATGTCTTTCGCGCCGACATGTGCAACGCCGATGTGAAATTAGGCGATCTGCTGATCCACGAAGGATCGGCCAAGCACGCGCAGAAGTTCGCTGCGAAGGTGTTCAACGCGGATAAAACCTACTTCGTCCTCAACGGCACCTCGGCGGCCAACAAAGTCGTGACCAACGCGCTGTTGACCCGCGGCGATCTGGTGCTGTTCGATCGCAACAACCACAAGTCAAACCATCACGGGGCGCTGATCCAGGCGGGGGCGACGCCTGTTTACCTGGAAGCCGCGCGCAATCCGTTCGGCTTTATCGGCGGCATTGACGAGCGCTGCTTTGATGAGCATTACCTGCGGGATCTCATCCGCGAAGCGGCGCCTGAGAAAGCCAATGCCTCCCGCCCGTTTCGTCTGGCGGTGATCCAGCTGGGGACCTACGACGGCACGGTCTATAACGCCCGCCAGGTGGTGGATAAGATCGGCCACCTCTGCGATTACATCCTGTTCGACTCGGCGTGGGTGGGCTATGAGCAGTTTATCCCAATGATGGCCGACTGCTCGCCGCTGCTGCTGGAGCTGACCCCCGACGATCCGGGTATTTTTGTCACTCAGTCCGTGCACAAGCAGCAGGCCGGCTTCTCACAGACGTCGCAGATCCATAAAAAGGATAACCATCTGCGCGGCCAGGCGCGTTTCTGTCCGCACAAGCGGCTGAATAACGCCTTTATGCTGCATGCCTCCACCAGCCCGTTCTATCCGCTGTTTGCCGCGCTGGACGTCAACGCCAAAATTCATGAAGGTGAGAGCGGCCGCCGCCTGTGGGCCGAGTGTGTGGCGCTGGGCATTGAGGCGCGCAAAGCGATCATCGCCAACTGCAAGATGATCCAGCCCTTTATTCCGCCAGTGGTGGCGGGGCGTCCATGGCAGGATCACCCGACCGAGGCGATCGCCCGGGAGCGCCGCTTCTTCAGCTTCGAACCCGACGCGCGCTGGCATGGTTTTGAAGGCTACGCGGACGACCAGTATTTTGTCGACCCGTGCAAGCTGCTGCTGACCACCCCGGGCATTGACGCTGAAAGTGGGGAGTACAGTGAGTTCGGCATTCCGGCGACTATTCTGGCGCATTATCTGCGTGAAAACGGCATCGTGCCGGAGAAGTGCGATCTCAACTCGATTCTGTTCCTGCTGACGCCGGCGGAGAGCGCCGAAAAAATGGCGCAGCTGGTGGCGATGCTGGGGCAGTTTGAACAGCATATTGAAGCGGATACGCCGCTGGCCGATGTGTTGCCGACCATCTATAACAAATATCCGGTGCGTTATCGCGACTATACCCTGCGCGAGCTGTGCCAGGAGATGCACGATCTGTACGTTAGCTTTGACGTGAAGAGCCTGCAAAAAGAGATGTTCCGTAAACGGAGCTTCCCAAGGGTGGTGATGAATCCCCAGGATGCCAACCACGAGTTTATTCGCGGCAACGTTGAGCTGGTGCGTCTGAGCGAGGCGGAAGGCCGCGTCGCGGCGGAGGGGGCGCTGCCGTATCCGCCGGGCGTGCTGTGCGTGGTGCCCGGCGAGGTCTGGGGCGGCGCCGTGCTGCGCTATTTCCTCGCGCTGGAGGAGGGGGTCAATATGCTGCCTGGCTTCTCGCCGGAGCTGCAGGGGGTTTACAGCGAGACGGATCCGGACGGCATTAAGCGGCTGTATGGCTACGTGCTGAAGGGATAAAAAAAAGCGCCCCCCCCCCCCCCCCGGGGGGGGGGGT
>NZ_GL882739.1:33675-40189 GCF_000195655.1 Klebsiella sp. MS 92-3 | reverse complement strand
AAAAAAAAAACCCCCCCCGGCGGGGGGGGGGGGGCGTTTTACTTTTGCCGATCACACGCTCTGCTGGGCGGCGGTCGGTTGTCTGACGTGTTTGTATTTGAACAGCGCCACGAAGGCAAAGGCCAGCACCAGCGAATAGCCGGCGAAAATCAGCCACACGCTCTGCCAGTCAGTGATCCCCTCGACGGTAAAGTGTTCGACGACTTTGCCGCTCACCATCCCGCCGAGAATACAGCCGAAGCCGTTGGTCATCATCAGGAACATCCCCTGAGCGCTGGCGCGGATTTCCGGGCGCACCTCTTTCTCAACGAACACCGAACCGGAGATGTTAAAGAAGTCGAAGGCGCAGCCGTAGACGATCATCGACAGCACCAGCAGTACAGTGCCGAACGGCGTCGGGTCGCCAAAGGCGAACAGGCCGAAGCGCAGCATCCACGCCACAATACTGATAAGCATCACGTTCTTAATGCCGTAGCGGCTAAGGAAGAATGGGATGGTCAGGATAAACAGCGTTTCGGAAATCTGCGAAATCGACATCAGCACTGACGCGTGCTCGACGATAAAGCTGCCGGCAAACAGCGGATCTTTATCGAAGCTGTGCAGGAAGGTGTTACCGAACATGTTAGTGATTTGCAGCTCGGCGCCGAGCATCATCGAGAAGATAAAGAAGATAGCCATACGCTTGTTTTTAAACAGCGCAAAAGCGTTCAGGCCGAGCATCTCCGTCCAGCTTTGATTGCGCTGGGCGTTGGCGACCGGAATATGCGGCAGCGTCAGGGTGAACAGAGTCAGCAGGACCGACAGCGTCGCGCCAATGTACAGCTGCATATGGCTCAGTTCAAAGCCGGAGAAGCTCACGCCCCACATGGCGAGGATAAAGCCGATGGTGCCCCAGATACGAATTGGCGGGAAATCGGTGACAATATCCAGCCCCGCCGACTGCAGGCGGTAGTAGGAGATGGTATTGATCAAGCCAAGCGTCGGCATATAGGCCAGCGAGTTAAGCAGGATCACGAGGAACATCTCGCCCGGCGTGGTGACCTGCGCCGCGAGGTACAGCGTTAACGCGCCGACCAGGTGGCAGATGGCGTATACCCATTTGGCGCTGATCCACTTATCGGCGACGATGCCGAGCAGCGTCGGCATCAACACCGCGGCGATACCGAGCGAGCTATACACTGCGCCGATTGCCGCGCCGTCAAACTTCAGCGTGACAAACATGTACGAGCCAAGCGTGGTGAGCCAGCTCCCCCAAAGGCAGAACTGCAGGAACGACAGTATTTTGAGCTGCAGCTTAAGATTCATGTAGTTATCCTCACGAATGTGGGCTTGTTATGTTTTTAAAATAACATTAATCCCGTTATTTTGATGCGATTCTATCATTCACTAGCTTAATGCTTCTGTTAACTGCCGCAGAAAACCGAAAGATATTACAGAGTATGGCGGAGAATAAGCGCGGCCTCAGCGCGGGGCTGAGGCCGGAGTCGGGAGGAGGGCTATTTACGGCGGTAGCTTTTCTGCGCCGTATTAACTTTGTACAGATAGCGGCGCGATTCCGCCGACGGATGGCGGGTGGTCAGCGTCTGGTAGACGTCCCCTGGCGCCATGCTGTTGATAATATTGGCCGCCTGCACTTTATCGCTGGAGAAGACCCGCAGTACGCTGCCGGCGCCGCCGTTATAGGCAGTGATCACCGCGTAGCGACGCGAGGTGGGGTTATCGATGCCGGCGAGGTAAACATTGTTCAGCATCGCCAGGTAGGCGGTACCGGTGTCGATGTTATTCGCCGGGTCAAACAGATAACTGCGGCTTGGCAGGCCGGATTTACCCTGGGAGCGGAAGACGTCTCTGCCGGCGCTGTGCTGGACCACCTGCATCAGCCCCATGGCGTCGGCATGGCTGACCGCATAGGGGTTAAAGGAGGATTCGGTCTGCATAATCGCGAGGATCAGCGACTCATCAACCCCATACTTACGCGAGGCCTGACGCACCATGCCGAGGTATTTATGCGCACGTTTGTCGAGGTGGTTCGGCACCAGGTTAATGGTGATGCTGTAGACCACGCGCAGGCCGTTGTTGCGGCTCTTCAGACGGGTTTGCAGCAGATAGTCGGCAAAGCGCGCGGCGCGCCACTCCCAGCGAATCGACGCCCCGGTGTTATCCACCACCTGGCCATAGAGGAACGGCTCTTTGGAGATCTGGATGTCATCGACATCGGAATAGAGGTCAATGGAGTTGGGGTCATCGCCCATCAACAGGGTTTTGACGATCGCCTGGCGCAGTCGTCCGCGAGGGTCGGTGCCGGCAATGGTCTCGACGGTGATCGTCCCTTCATCGAAGTTGATGTGGCTGCGGGTTTGATACTGGTCGGTGTACTTGACGTAGTCCTTTGGCCCGGCGAGCAGGACTTCGTTGTACCCCCAAATGTTCTCGATGTTGTGGGCGAACTGGCCCATCAAAATATCGAATCCGTTCGTGTCCTTGACCCAGGCCTCGTTGTATTCGGCGCCTTTTTTATTGGAGCTGGAACACGAAACGAGCAACGGCGCAATCAGCGCGAGCGCTAAGTATTTTTTCATCATTCCGGGCGTGCGTGTTGTGTTTGTTTTTTTAAAGGCCGCAGGGCCCTTACTGTTTTTCCGGCGGCGTGTAGCCTTCGATGTGCACGTCTTTCCCTTCAAACAGGAACTGCACCATCTCCTGCTCAAGCAGTTTGCGGTGCTCCGGGTTCATCATGCTGAGCTTTTTCTCGTTGATCAGCATGGTCTGCTTGTGCTGCCACTGCGCCCAGGCTTCTTTGGAGATTTCGTTGTAAATACGCTTTCCGAGCTCGCCCGGATACAGCTGGAAATCCTGGCCGTCCGCTTCACGCTGCAGGAAGGTACAAAAAATGGTTCTGCTCATAATTAATCCTCTTTGATAGCCGAAAAATTTATACCGGCGCTCCGGCTTTTAGCTGTTGCAACAAGCGCTCCACGGGGGCCGCCAGACCGACCGACGGCGGCTGCGCTAAGTTATACCAGAGTGCGTTGCCTTCATCCATGCATGCGCCAGATGAGTGCACTGTAAGCCACATCGGCACAATATCCAGGTGGAAATGGCTGAAAGTGTGGCGAAAAGCGGTTAATTGCGTCAGATTATCGGCCTTAATCTGGCGCTGCGCCAGCCACTCGCGTAGCTCCGCTTCGTCTGCAAACTGCGGAAAACAGAACAACCCGCCCCACAGACCCACCGGCGGACGCTGGGAAAGAAACACCTCGTCGCCGTGCTGCATCAGCAGGAAGTAGCCGGTGCGTTCCGGGAGGGTCTGCTTCGGTTTTTTGCCCGGATATTCCGCCCATGAATGGTTCGCGTAGGCCACGCAGCCGTTGCTCAGCGGACACAGCTCGCACTTCGGCTTCGAGCGGGTGCAAACCATTGCCCCGAGATCCATCATCGCCTGGTTGAAGCGCTCGACGCCCTCTGCCGGGGTGACCTCTTCGCTGATGTCCCACAGCCGTTTTTCCACCTCTTTTTTCCCCGGCCAGCCGCTGACAGCATAGCAGCGGGCGAGCACGCGCTTCACGTTGCCGTCGAGAATCGGATAATGCTGACCGAGCGAAAGGGATAAAATCGCCCCCGCCGTTGAGCGCCCGACGCCGGGTAGCGCCGCCACTTCGTCAAAGGTCCGGGGGAATTCCCCGCCGTGCAGTGTGGTGACTTGCTGCGCGGCTTTATGTAAGTTGCGCGCCCGCGCGTAGTAGCCCAGACCGGTCCACAGATGCAGCACTTCATCCAGCGGCGCGTTGGCGAGATCCACCACCGTGGGGAAACGCGCCATAAAGCGTTCAAAATAGGGGATTACCGTGGTCACCTGGGTTTGTTGCAACATCACTTCGGAGAGCCATACTTTGTAGGGCGTCTTGGCGATTTGCCAGGGCAGGGTTTTACGCCCGTATTTGTCGTACCAGTCCAGAACCTGGGCTGAAAATTGCGTGGCGAGAAAAGTCAAAGCTACGGCTCCGGGATCGCGATTACAGGGGGGCAGATTGCAGCATAAGGGCGAGTGGCTGTAAACCCTTGCATCCGCCGGGTAACTTTGGATAATGCCCGTTTTCCGAACACATTCACAAGCAGACCAAACTTTTATGAAAAACGACGTCATCTCTCCGGAATTCGATGAAAACGGTCGCCCGCTACGCCGTATTCGTAGCTTCGTCCGTCGCCAGGGCCGCCTGACGAAAGGGCAGCAGCATGCGCTGGATAACATTTGGCCGGTGATGGGCGTTGAATTCAACGATGCGCCGCTCGATTTCGCCGCCCTGTTTGGCCGTGACGCGCCGGTCACCTTAGAAATTGGCTTCGGGATGGGCGCCTCGCTGGTGGCGATGGCGAAAGCCAAACCGGAACAGAATTTCCTCGGCATTGAAGTACACTCCCCGGGCGTTGGCGCTTGTCTGGCTTCCGCGGAAGAAGAAGGCGTACAAAACCTGCGCGTAATGTGTCACGATGCGGTGGAAGTGCTGCATACCATGATCCCGGATAACTCGCTGAATATGGTGCAACTGTTTTTCCCTGATCCGTGGCATAAAGCGCGTCATAATAAACGTCGTATCGTGCAGCCGCCTTTCGCTGAGCTGGTGAAAAGCAAGTTGAAGCTCGGCGGCGTCTTCCATATGGCGACCGACTGGGAAGCTTATGCCGTGCATATGCTGGAAGTCATGTCCTCGCTGGAAGGCTATCGTAACCAGTCGGCAAGCAACGATTACGTACCGCGCCCGGAATCGCGCCCGGTAACCAAATTTGAACAGCGTGGCCATCGTCTCGGCCACGGCGTATGGGACTTAATGTTCGAGAGGGTGAAATAATGGCCAAGAATCGTAGCCGTCGTCTGCGTAAAAAAATGCATATCGATGAGTTTCAGGAGTTAGGCTTCTCCGTCGCCTGGCGTTTCCCGGAAGGGACCAGCGAAGAGCAGATCGACCAGACGGTCAACGATCTGATCGAAGAGGTGATAGAGCCGAACAAGCTGGCCTTCGACGGCAGCGGTTATCTCTCCTGGGAAGGGCTCATCTGCATGCAGGAGATTGGTAAGTGCACTGAAGAGCATCAGGCTATCGTACGCAAATGGCTGGAAGCGCGTAAGTTAGAGGATGTGCGCACCAGCGAACTTTTTGACGTCTGGTGGGACTAAGTTTGACAAGGGTCGGCAATTGCCGGCCCGTTTTGTCTTAAGGGAGTTTTATGATGCGTAAAACGCTGCTGGCGGTGGCGCTCTCCGTCACCGCTTTGTCTGCCCATGCGGACTACCAGTGTAGCGTCACGCCGCGTGACGATGTGATCCTCAGCCCGCAGCAGGTGCAGGTGAAAGGGGAAAACGGCGATCTGGTGATAAAGCCGGACGGCAATCTGACCTTTAACGGCAAGGCCTATGCGCTCAGCGCCGCCCAGCGCGAACAGGCGCAGGATTATCAGGCCAGCCTGCGCAGCAGCCTGCCGTGGATTGACCAAGGCGCGCGTTCGCGAGTCGAAAAAAGCCGCAAGGCGCTGGATAAAATCATTACCGAACAGGTTGGCGCCAACAGCAGCATGCACGGTCGCCTGACCAAACTGGACGCGCAGCTGAAAGAACAGATGAACCGCATTATCGAACGTCGCAGCGATGGCCTGACTTTCCACTATAAAGCTATCGACCAGGTACGCGCCGATGGCCAGCAGCTGGTGAATCAGGCGATGGGCGGCATTCTGCAGGACAGCATTAACGAGATGGGGGCGAAAGCGGTGCTCAAAGGCGGCGGTAATCCGCTACAGGGCATTCTCGGCAGCCTCGGCGGCCTGCAAACGGCGATTCAGGAGGAATGGAAAAACCAGGAGGCCGATTTCCAGCAGTTTGGTAAGGACGTCTGCAGCCGGGTGGTATCGCTGGAGGACAGCCGCAAAGCGCTGGTTGGCTCGCTGAAATAATGCCATGGCGGTCCGCTTCCCGGCAGGACCGCCGCTGCGTTTACTCGTTCAGAAACAACTCAAGCAGGGAATTCAGGAACAGCTTACCGTGCTCGGTAATCTGCCAGTTCTGCTCGTCTTCCTGCAGGTAGCCCTGGGCTATCGCCGCGTCCAGCTGCGGGCGGATCGCCGCTTCCTCAAGTCCGGTATAGCGGCTAAATTCAGCGCGCGGCGCGGCCTCCAGCAGGCGAAAACGGTTCATAAAGAACTCAAACGGTTTATCCGCTTCTTCCACATCATGCTGACGCTCAAGGTAACGGCCTTCCATATACCCGCGCGGGTGGCGGGTTTTGGCGGTTCGCAGAATGCGTCCGTCAGGGAAGGTGATCTTGCCGTGCGCGCCGCAGCCGATGCCGAGGTAGTCGCCAAAGCGCCAGTAGTTGAGATTATGCTGACACTGGAAGCCTGGCTTAGCATAGGCGGACGTCTCGTACTGCTGATAGCCGGCGGCGCTCAGCAGCTGATGCCCCTGCTCGAAAATATCCCATAGCGCGTCGTCATCCGGCAGCACCGGCGGCCGGGGGGCGCACAA
>NZ_GL882739.1:27634-33564 GCF_000195655.1 Klebsiella sp. MS 92-3 | reverse complement strand
GTCAGCTGGTACCACGACAGGTGCGGCGGGTTGAGGGCAATCGCCTGACGCAGATCGTCCAGCGCCTCCTCCAGCGACTGGTCCGGCAGACCGTGCATCAGGTCGAGGTTGAAGCTGCGCAAGCCGAGGCCGCTGGCGAGACGTGCTGCGCGCTTGGCCTCCTCCGGGCCGTGGATCCGCCCCAGGCGCTGCAGCTTCGGTTCGCTAAAGCTTTGTACGCCGATGGAGATGCGGTTCACCCCGGCGCGCTGATAATCAACGAAGCGATCGGCCTCCACGGTACCCGGGTTGGCTTCCATGGTGATTTCCGCCCCGGCGGCCAGCGGCAGGCAGGCGCGGACGCCATCGAGCAGGGTTTGCATGGCCGGGCCGGACAGCAGGCTCGGCGTACCGCCGCCGATAAAAATAGTGCCTATTTCCCGTCCCTGGGCATAGTGCGCATCAGCCTGCAGATCGTTCAGCAGATGCTGGACGTAGTCATCATGCGGCACCTCGCCTTTCAGCGCATGCGAATTAAAATCGCAGTACGGGCATTTCTGCACGCACCAGGGAATATGGATATAGAGACTCAGCGGCGGCAAATTAGCCATTACGTAATGCTTCCAGTAACAGTTTCAGCGCCTGCCCGCGATGGGAAATGGCGCTCTTTTCTTCACGGCTCAGTTCGGCCGCGGTTTTCCCTTCTGACGGGACGAAGAAGATCGGGTCGTAACCGAAGCCGCCATGACCGGCGGCTTGTCGGGTGATTACCCCAGGCCAGCTGCCGTGGCACACCAGCGGCGTGGGATCCTCGGCATGGCGCAGATAGACCAGCACGCAGTGGAACTGGGCCTGACGCTGGTCGTCCGGCACGTCTTTTAACGCGTCGAGCAGCTTCTCAAGATTCTGCTGGTCGCTGGCATCGACGCCGGAATAGCGGGCGGAGTAAATACCCGGCGCGCCGCCAAGAGCATCGACGGCCAGACCGGAATCGTCGGCGATGGCCGGCAGGCCGGTGATCTGCGCCGCGTGGCGCGCTTTCAGAATCGCGTTTTCAATAAAGGTCAGGCCGGTCTCTTCCGCAGAGTCCACGCCCAGCTCGGTCTGAGCGACGATATCGAGACCAAAATCTTCCAGCAGCGAGGCCAGTTCGCGCACTTTGCCGGCGTTACCGGTAGCGAGGACGACTTTTTGCATGATGAATCCTGTTTATTCAGTTAGCGCCGCGACCGCAGTCGGGATCTGTTGTGGGGCGATGATTTTAACTTGCTTATGGCGGCCCAGCTCGCCTTTTTCAATCAGTACCTGGCTTTTGGCGACGCGGAACTGTTTGGCGAGAAATTTCACCAGGTGGGCATTGGCCTGGCCATCAACGGGCGGGGCGGTAATGGCGACTTTAAGCTCGTCGCCATGTACGCCCACGATGCTATCGCGGCTGGCCTTAGGCTGAATGTACAGCCTCAACACCAGCCCGTCAGCGCAGGTTTCAACGGCACTCATAGCGCCATCCACAGCCCCGGCAGCAGTACATTACCGGTGGCCTGCAGCACTTCGGCGATGCCCATATTGATTACGTACAACAGCAGTACCAGCACCATCGGCGAGAAATCGATACCGCCCATCGACGGCAGCAGGTTGCGGATAGGGCGCAGCAGCGGGTCCGCCAGCTGCATCAGCACATACTCCACCGGGCTACGGCCCTGACTGACCCAGCTCATGATCGCCATCAACAGCAGTACCCAGAAGATCAACGAGCCGATGGTTTTCAGCAGAATAAGCAGAGCGGAGATCCAGATGATCGGCTGGAAGGTGATCACCATAAACAGCACGATCGCTTTGATGACGCAGAGAATAAATGCCACCAGCAGCGAGGCGCTGTCAATCGGCCCCATTGCCGGGATAATCCGGCGCAGCGGTCCGACAATCGGCTGCGTGGCTTTCACCACAAACTGCGAAAACGGGTTGTAAAAGTCGCAGCGCGCCCACTGCATCCAGACGCGTAACAACACGACCATCGTGTAAAGCTCAATGACCGTTGAAAGCAGGAAAGTCAACGTCTTCATGGCGTTCCTCAGATTCCTTATTATTTGCTGTAGTCGCGCGCACCAAAAATGGCTGTACCGATGCGCACCATCGTGCTTCCCGCCGCGATTGCGGCTTCCATATCGTCCGACATTCCCAGAGACAACGTATCGACCGTGGGGTACCGCGTTTTTAATCGCGCAAATGCTACCGCCATTTGCCGGGCGACGGCAAACTGCCTTACATATTCTGACTCAGGCGCGGGGATGGCCATCAGGCCGCGCAGTTCCAGATGAGGTAACTCAGCGATCTCCGCCGCTAAGCCGTCGAGCGCTTCCAGCGGGATGCCGGATTTGCTCTGCTCATCGCTGATGTTAATTTGAATCAGCACCTTCAGCGGCGGCAAATGCGCCGGGCGTTGCTCGTTCAGGCGGGTGGCGATTTTCAGCCGATCGACGGTGTGGCACCAGTCAAAATGCTCTGCCACCAACCGGCTTTTGTTGGACTGCAGGGGGCCAATAAAGTGCCACTGCAGCCCGCTGACGCCAGCCTGCTGGAAATGGTTAATCTTCTCCACGCCCTCCTGGACGTAGTTTTCACCAAATGCCCGCTGGCCTGCCGCAATGGCTTCTTCGATCGCGCTCGCAGGTTTCGTTTTACTCACTGCAAGCAATGTCACTTCTTCTGGCGCACGCCCGCATCGGGCGGCAGCACCGGAGATTTTGTCCCGGACCTGTGCCAGGTTATGCGCAATATCGTTCATATTCCGAGGATGAGTTATGAAGCTGGAAGAAATCGTAGCCCTTAGTGTAAAGCATAATGTCTCCGATCTACACCTGTGCAATTCCGCCGCACCACGCTGGCGGCGGCAGGGCAGGCTGCAGCCCGCGCCCTTTCCCGCGCCGGATATTGCGAATTTACTCAACGACTGGCTCGATGCCGCACAGTTACTGCACTGGCAGGAACACGGCCAGATTGACTTTGCGCTGACCCTGGCCTGCGGTGCGCGGCTGCGCGCCAGCGCCTTCGCCCATACGCGTGGGATATCGCTGGTGCTGCGCCTCCTTCCTGAACAGTGCCCGCGTCTGGACACGCTCGGCGCCCCGCCTGCGCTGAGCGAACTGCTGGCGGAAGAGAGTGGTTTGCTGTTGGTCACCGGAGCGACGGGCAGCGGCAAGTCGACCACCCTGGCGGCAATGGTGGGGCACCTCAATCAGCATCTTGATGGCCATATTCTGACGCTTGAAGATCCGGTGGAATTTATTCATCACAGCGAGCGCTGTCTGATCCAGCAGCGGGAAGTTGGCCGTCACTGTCCTTCGTTCGCCGCGGCGCTCCGCGTGGCGCTGCGCCAGGATCCGGATGTGATCCTGCTCGGGGAGCTACGCGATAGCGAAACCATTCGCCTGGCGTTAACCGCGGCGGAGACCGGGCACCTGGTAATGGCGACATTACATACCCGCGGCGCGGCGCCGGCGGTGGAGAGATTGATCGATGTCTTTCCGGCGGAGGAGAAAGATCAGGTTCGTAGCCAGCTTGCCGGAAGCCTGTGCGCGGTGCTGGCGCAAAAATTGTTACCTGCACGTCAGGGCGGGAGAGTTGCGCTATACGAGCTTCTGGTCAACACGCCAGCGGTGGCGAATTTGATCCGTGAAGGAAAAGTACATCAATTGCCTGGTGTGATGCAGACCGGGATGCAGGCCGGAATGTTGACCTTTACCCAGAGTTTTCAGCAACGTGTCGCTGCAGGCGCGCTATAAGATGAGAAAGAGATTGATATGACAGGTTAAATGATATGTTAGATGAATGTTTATTTGTTGTTTATTAATATTATTTGGTAATACAAATAACTTTTGATTATAAATTCAAATAACACATTCAGATTAGATATGTCGACAGTGAATACGCATTTCCAGGAAAAAAGTTTGATTATCTTTTGACAGCTTTGAGTCATTCGATTTATGCTGTTTGTGGGAATAGGATGATTCTCATGGAATAACGTTTCAGTTTGTAAATTACCTTGGTGATTTATAAATTCACGACTGTTTGTATCTTTTTTTATTCATTTAACCACCATGGCGGTGGGTAACAGCTAAGGAGAGTTTTAAGTGATTAATTTAAATGGAAATTCATCATCTTCTCGTCAGGTAACCTTTATTACCCACCCGTCTATTCAAAGCAAAGCCTTTGCCAGCTATCTGAGCGAAACCCTGATGGCACCGGTGGTTTTACAAAATATTAATAAACCGCTGGCGCAGCGTTTGGCAAAAGATTCTGTAATATTATTTGATATTGCAGTGTCAAATAAGAAATTAAACGGGGTGTGGCGGGATATTATTCGCCTGCAGGCAGACAATCCTCGTTTGTTGATTATTAATAGCGCACAAAAGTATGAGCTATACGAAATGGCGCAGTGGCCGGCTTTATATGGCGTGTTCCGTCATGACGATGATGAATCGCGCTTAATTGAGGGCGTTAAGGCCGTGCTGAACGGCGAGCAGACGGCTGAATTGAGCGTGATGCACCCGGCGATGTACGCTGCGGACCATGCATCGACTCCAGTAGAGAACTCGCCGCTGACCGAGCGGGAATGCGAGATCCTCAACGAACTGCGCTGCGGCGCGACGAACCTGGATATCGCCCGCGCGCTGTTTATCAGCGAGAACACGGTGCGGACGCACCTGTACAATGTGTTTCGTAAACTGAGCGTGAAAAATCGCACCCAGGCGGTGAGCTGGGCTAACGAACATCTGCGCCACTAAGCGGGTAAACGTGCGCCGTCAGCGGTCCGCCGGCGGCGCAGGAGGGCAGAGTTTAAAAGCTCTGCTCGAAGTAGCTTTCCAGTATGACTACGGCAGAGGCCGAATCGACGCTGCCTTTATTCAGCGCCCGGTAGCCGCCGTGTTCAAACAGGCCCGCGCGGGCCTCAACCGTACTCAGCCGTTCATCGTGGAGAAGGATCGCGACGCCAAAGCGGCCATGAATTTTATTGGCGAAATTACGCGCGCGCGCCGTCAGCGGTTGCTCGGTGCCGTCCATATTGAGCGGCAGGCCGACGATTACCGCCTCAGGCTGCCACTCTTTAAGCAGTTTTTCGATGACGTTCCAGTCCGGTTTACCGTCCTGCGCCTTCAGCGCCGGTAATGGTCGTGCGGTCGCGGTGATGCGTTGTCCCCCCGCCACGCCGATGCTTTTGGTGCCAAAGTCAAAGCCGAGAAAGGTTCCGCTCATCACGCATGCCCCGCGACGCCCGGCATCGTCACAATGTCGATACCAATCAGTTTAGCCGCCTCGCGCCAGCGATCGGCGATCGGCGTACGGAAAAGAATATTCTGATCCGCCGGGGCGGTGAGCCAGGCATTATCTAAAATCTCCTGCTCCAGCTGCCCTTTCTCCCACGAAGAGTAGCCCAACGCAACCAGCACGTTGCCCGGCTGCCGATCGGTACCTAAGGTTTCAAGAACATCCCGCGAGGTGGTAATCACCGTGTTATCCGAGATGCGAATGCTCGAGGAAAAGTCAGAGGGCGGGGTATGCAAAATGAAGCCGCGGTCTTCCGCCAGCGGGCCTCCCAGCATCACCGGTTTATCCAGACGGATCTCTGGATTGCGCGGCTCCGGGACAATTTTGAGCTTCTCAAGGATCCCTTCCACCTGCAGATTTTCCAGCGGCTTATTGATAATAATGCCCATGGCACCCTCGTCGTTGTACTCGCAGATATAGACTACGGAGCGGCGGAAAATGGGGTCCTGAAGCGCGGGCATGGCAATCAGAAAGTGATGCTGTAAATTCATTGTCAGAGGTTCGTTCCTGGTTCAAAAAAGCAACACCCAGTATGCGGGCAAAGTAGAATGGTGTCGATGCACTTTATCTGGCCGGCGCCCGAGTGGCGTCAGGCTGGCAACGTTTCACGAGCGCGGTAATCCGCG
>NZ_GL882739.1:0-27507 GCF_000195655.1 Klebsiella sp. MS 92-3 | reverse complement strand
CGCTGCGCCAAAAGCGGACGTTGGTCCGCCGTCGTGCTTATTTATCGATACGTCTTTCGATAGCGTCCATCAGCATACCGGTGATCGAAATATCCGGGAAGGCGGCTTCGATTTCGCGTACGCAGGTGGGGCTGGTGACGTTAATTTCCGTCAGACGGTCGCCGATGATATCCAGGCCGACGAAGATAAGGCCTTTGGCCTTCAGCGTCGGGCCGACGCGGCGGGCGATTTCCCAGTCGCTTTCGGTCAACGGGCGGGCTTCGCCGCGGCCGCCGGCGGCCAGATTGCCGCGGGTCTCGCCACCCTGCGGAATTCGCGCCAGGCAGTAAGGCACGGGCTCTCCATCCACTACCAACACGCGCTTGTCGCCATCTTTAATGGCCGGCAGATAGTTCTGCGCCATGCAGTAGCGTCTGCCCAGTTCGGTCAGCGTCTCGGCAATCACCCCAAGGTTTGGATCGCCGGCTTTAACACGGAAAATAGAGGCGCCGCCCATGCCGTCGAGCGGTTTCATGATGATATCGCCGTGCTTTTCCCAGAAGGCTTTCAGCTGGGCTTTATTGCGGGTGACCAACGTTTCCGGAGTCAGTTCAGAGAACCAGGCGGTGAACAGCTTCTCGTTACAGTCGCGCAGACTCTGCGGCTTGTTGACGATAAGCGTGCCTTTCTCTTCCGCTCGCTCCAGGATGTAGGTGGCATAAATAAATTCGGTATCAAACGGCGGATCCTTACGCATCAGGATGACGTCAAGGTCCGCCAGCGGCAGATCCTGCTCGCCGGTGAAGTCATACCATTTATCGTAGTTCTGTTCGACGCTCAGCGTGCGCGTCCGGGCGCGGGCTTCGCCGTTGATCAAATAGAGGTCGTTCATCTCCATATAATGGAGTTCATAGCCGCGACGCTGCGCCTCCAGCAACATAGCGAAGCTGGTGTCTTTCTTGATGTTGATGGTTGCGATGGGATCCATCACGATGCCGAGCTTGATCATGGTTCTTCTCCGTTAACGCCTCAACCTAAGTCGCCAAAACGCACCTGTAGGGCGGTGATGGCGGTGAGCGCAGTAGTCTCTGTACGCAGAACGCGCGGTCCCAACAGGATATCAGTAAACTGGTATTGCGCGGTCATCGCTATCTCTTCAGCCGACAGCCCGCCTTCCGGGCCAATCAGCAGACGGACGCGTTCAACCGGCAGCGGCAGCGTGTTAATGCTGGCGCTGGCGCGCGGGTGCAGGTTGAGCTTCAGCCCGCTGTCCTGCTCGGCGCACCACGCCTCCAGCTGCATCGCCGGACGTATTTCCGGTACCACGTTACGACCGCTCTGTTCGCAGGCGGCAATAGCGATTTTCTGCCACTGCTGGATCTTTTTCTGCAAACGTTCGGCATCCAGTTTAACGCCGCAGCGCTCGGAAAACAGTGGCGTTATGAGGCTTACCCCGAGTTCGATCGATTTCTGGATGGTGAATTCCATTTTTTCGCCGCGGGACATCACCTGGCCTAAATGGATATGCAGCGGCGATTCCCGATCGTCAGGTTCGCCACTGAGCACCTCAACCGTAACGTTTTTCTTACCGGCCTCGGTGATGACCGCGTCAAACACCTGGTTACTGCCGTCAAAAAGCTGTAGGTGCTGACCGGCGGTCATGCGCAGGACGCGGCCGACGTGGTTGGCCGCGTCATCGCTCAGCGCGATCTGGCTGCCGACAATGAGGCGTTCTGGATGATGGATGCGAGGAATGCGCATGCTTGATATTCCGTTCGTTGCGCAGATGCCAGCTTCCCGCCATCGGGCGGGAAGCACAGGGCTGCAAATTAACAATTGCCGCTAGTGTAGGTTAGCTCTTTTGCGCCTGGCAAGCCTGCTGGACATACGGATTATGGTTGCCCTGCACTTTCGCGATGCGCTCATCACGTTCACATTCCCAGGCGGTGACCGGGTACTGTTTATTCCAGGCGGTAAACAGCTGAGTTTGCTGGCGGGAAAGATTCAGCTGATAGCGGTCGCGCATATAGAAGTAGGTGCGGGCGATGGCGCCGCGAGCGCGGGCAGGGGGCTCGGCGATTTTATCTTTAAAATCGACCTTCATGGTGCACTGGCCGTACTGGCCTTCACCGCCGTTCCACTGGCTGTACATAAAGTTGCCGCGATCGCCATTCACTTCTCCCACCGCCGGCTGCAGGTTGTGCATATCGCTTTCCATCTTGCGGTATTCCGGATCTTTGGCGCAGTTTTTACGTCCACCCTCCTGCCAGCACTGACGCTGATGGCCGAACTGCCATGCCGGCACTACGTGCTCCCATTCAACCCGGCTGGCGCGGTTCTCATTTTTACGCACTTTATAGCCGCAGGATTCCAAATCGATAACGCCTTTTTTCCCCTGCCAGTCGATTTTACAGCCGCAATAAAAATCGCCCGGAACGTCGGCATTCACTTTGACGCCAGCGGCTTTGGCCTGGGAAAAACTATTAATACCAGCGGCCGCAAGCGGACCACTGACTGCCGCGCTCAATACCGCTACGGCTAAAACATGCATACGGGACATCGTTAACTCCGTGTCAAAACGAGCCCGCAACGTAGCGAATGAGGGTGCCGGATGCAATCAGTCAGATCAGAAAGTTTCTAATTAATTCCGATGGTTATTTTTCAGCCACCAGCAGATCGCCGCAGCGAACGCAGCGGTAGGTGGCCTCGCCGCGTACCACCCGGTTATGGCGACGGACGGTGAGCTGGTGCTGCTGACAGCGACAGCGATAGGGGAAGGTGTTCTGGCGGACCGAAGCGAGTTCAAAGCGGTGGGTGCGACGCGCGGGAACGCCAAGGACGCTCTCCATCATCCATTTCCACTCTTTCCCGTGCGGCGCGACGCGGCCGAAATGCTGCCAGACCAGCAGGTGCGCCAGCTCATGCGGCACCACTTCATCGATAAACTCCCGCTGATTTTCCAGCAGCAGCACCGGGTTTAAACGAATTTCGTTTTTCTCCAGCCAGGCGGTGCCGGCGGAAGTACCACGCTGCTGGTAGACCAGCGTCGGTTCCGCATAGCGGCGTTCCAGCTTGCGATTCGCATTGGCGAGATGCTCCCGCATGCTGCGCATGACGGCCTGCTGAATAGCGATGGGAATACGGGGCGTTTTCATAGCGCCAGAGGATAGTGCGGCGGAGGGGGGAGAGCAAGAGGAAGCTTCCTCCCGGGATGGGAGGAAGCTCAGGAAGGTTAATCGCGGGCACCGATCTCGCGCAGTGGACGACCCTGCATCAGGTTACGTTCAATATGTTCCAGCGAGACGTTTTTGGTTTCCGGGATCAGCCACAGCGTCAGCAGGATAAACAGCACGTTCAGACCGCCGTACACCCAGAAGGTATTGGCGCTGCCCAGCGAGTTGAGCATGGTCAGGAAGGTGGCGCCGACAATCATGTTGGCAATCCAGTTGGTCGCTGTGGAGCAGGTGATACCGAAGTCGCGGCCTTTCAGCGGCTGGATTTCGGAGCACAGTACCCAAATCAGCGGGCCGGCGCTCATGGCGAAACCGACGATGAACATCAGCAGCATCAGGACGGCGATGTACTGGGCGGTAGAGGAGTGAATGCCGATGTGCATCATGGTACCCAGGACGCCCATACCCGCGGCCATCACGATAAAGCCAAGGATCAGCGTCGGTTTACGGCCCCAGCGGTCGACCAGACCGATGGCGATAAAGGTGGCCAGCACGTTAGTCAGACCGACGATCACTGTCCCCCACATTTGCTCAGTGGTGTTGGCATAACCCGCCAGCTCAAAGATCTTCGGCGCGTAGTACATGATGACGTTCATCCCGGTGAACTGTTGCATCACCTGCAGCAGGATGCCGAGGAACACCGCGCGGCGGAAGTTGCTGTTGTCTTTAAACAGCGACCAGCCGGACTGTTTTACCTTCAGGCTTTCACGGATTTCATCGAGCTCGCGTTTCGCTTCGGCGCTGGTATCGCGCAGGCGCAGCAGCACGCGTTCCGCATCGACAAAGCGACGTTTGGCGGCGAACCAGCGCGGGCTGTCCGGCAGGAAGATAACACCGATCAGCAGCAATACCGCCGGAATGATGATAACCCCGAGCATCCAGCGCCATGCGCCGCTGTAGCTGAAAGCGGTGTCAGAGAGATAGGCGCCAAGGATCCCGATGGTGATCATCAGCTGGTACATGGAAATCATACTGCCGCGAATTTTTTCTGGGGCGATTTCCGACAGATACAGCGGAGCCGTATATGAGGCGACGCCCACCGCCAGGCCGAGCAGCACACGGGAAACCAGCAGGATCTCGACGTTTGGCGCGGCGGCAGAGAACAGCGAACCGGCGACGAAGAGGATGGCGCCGATCATCAGGCTCTTTTTCCGGCCCAGTTTGAAAGAGAGCCAGCCGCTGCCGACCGCGCCGACGGCAGCCCCGAACATCATGGAGCTGACCACCCACTCCTGGGTGTGGGCGGAAATCTGGAACTCATTGGCAATAAAGGGTAAGGCACCCGCAATAACACCGATATCAAGGCCGAACAGCAGGCCAGCCAGCGCGGCGAGGAAACAGACGAAGAACGTCATAGTCTTGTTCGAACGCCCTTGTTTTTTGTTGTCAGGCATAACGCCCTCCAGTTGAGTTATTGATTCTGTCGATGGTTAGGGTAGGACACTCGTCGGTAAAAAAACGTGACTATAATCACGGCTGTGTAATCGTTTCCACAAAGGTAAAGAAACGTAATTCATTAAATGCTTTTTAAATCAGCAATATAAACAAGGATAGACGACATTTTGAAAAACGGTAATCAGAGTTGACCGAAACAATATGTAACATTGTGAAAAATGGGTACAGGAGATAGCGTCTTTGGGCAGAAGGTGACAGTCTTTACTATGTAATCGCTTTCATTTTGTGGCGGCCGCGCGTTGAAATGGGGGCGCAGAAAAGGGGGGCGTAAATAAAAAGGCCAGCGCGAGGCTGGCCTTGAAGAGAGGAAGCGCGGATATTATTTCAGACCGGCCGCTTCCCGCAGCAGCGCCGCTTTGTCGGTTTTTTCCCATGGGAAATGTTCGCGACCAAAGTGACCGTAGGCTGCGGTTTCTTTGTAGATCGGGTGCAGCAGATCCAGCATCTGAATCAGGCCGTATGGACGCAGGTCGAAGAACTCGCGCACCAGCAGGGTCAGCTGTTCAGAAGGCACTTTCTCGGTGCCAAAGGTTTCCACCATGATGGACGTTGGTTCTGCAACGCCGATAGCGTAGGAAACCTGAATTTCGCAACGATCGGCCAGGCCTGCGGCAACGATGTTCTTCGCCACATAGCGCGCCGCGTAGGCTGCGGAACGGTCAACTTTAGATGGATCTTTACCGGAGAACGCGCCGCCGCCGTGGCGAGCCATGCCGCCGTAGGTATCAACGATGATCTTACGACCGGTCAGACCGCAGTCGCCCATCGGGCCGCCAATAACGAAACGGCCGGTCGGGTTGATGAAGAATTTGGTGGACGCGTTGAGCCATTCGGTCGGCAGAATCGGCTTGATGATCTCTTCCATCACTGCTTCCTGCAGGGATTTCTGATCGATATCTTCCGCGTGCTGAGTCGACAGAACGACCGCGTCGATGCCGACGATTTTGCCGTCGTCATACTGGAAGGTCACCTGGCTTTTCGCATCCGGGCGCAGCCACGGCAGGGTGCCGTTTTTACGCACTTCAGCCTGACGTTGCACCAGACGGTGAGCGTAAGTCACCGGCGCCGGCATCAGCACGTCGGTTTCGTTAGTGGCGTAGCCAAACATCAGCCCCTGGTCGCCGGCGCCCTGTTCCAGCGGATCGGCACGGTCAACGCCCTGGTTAATGTCCGGAGACTGTTTACCAATGGCGCTCAGTACGGCGCACGAGTTGGCGTCAAAGCCCATATCGGAATGCACGTAGCCAATTTCGCGGACGGTGTTGCGGGTGATCTCTTCGATATCAACCCATGCGCTGGTGGTGATTTCGCCGCCTACCAGCACCATGCCGGTTTTGACATAGGTTTCACATGCGACACGCGCTTTTGGATCCTGCTCGAGGATCGCATCCAGCACGGCATCGGAGATTTGGTCAGCAATTTTGTCAGGATGCCCTTCTGATACGGACTCAGACGTAAAAAGGTGTTTTGCCATATTTTATTTCACCTGTGGACGATTCGGATAGCTCATACTGTTGTGTAATGTGGCTTTGGTGGATAATCAGCGCAAAGCCGCGCAGGTAGCGACACGAGCAGTCTGAGTGTTAATCAGTATAGACGGATTAACTTCTGGACGGCCATTTTAGGTCAAATCTTGAGCCCATTTCCAGCCTTTTTTGATGGCGGTCGCATTTATGGGAAAACCCGCCTGGCAAAATTTCCTGACAACCGCGCAAACAGGCACATTTTTATTTTGCTTTTTACCCCGCTTCTCGGTATAAAACGCCGCGCGCGGCTCATTAAAAAAGCGCACGGGGCATGGCCCTGTGGTGCCACTTCCAGCCGGGTTAAGCAGTCTGTATTTACAGAATCTCGCAGCGGCGTAGCGCCTGTTGCCCGGTATGTATAGCTTTGGCTTGTCGCCGACCCTGTCGCAGGGCGGTGTGGAGGTGATACCAGATAATGAACCAATGTTTTTCGTTTGATTCGTCGCGTCGTTCTGTCGCGCGTCAGCACTCCGCAACCTGCATCTCTCTCATGCAAACCAGCCGATGTTCACCCCATCTCGGCGCTTCTCAGGATTCCAGGGCCGGTCGGCCGTCAGAAAACTGAACAAGGGCGCTCTTGCCTGGCAAGAGTTTTCTCGTGGTTTCTCCGGACTGTCATACTCTGTTCGGCTACGTGTTTTACGATGATATGAATAAGAAACCGGTCGCGCAGTCGCAAAACCAGCAGATAGTGCTGGGCTTTAGGACTGTTCATGGGTTGTTATCGCATCTTTGGACTGCGATAGTAGTTAACTGTCTTACACTTATTATTAAAAATTGAGGTTCGCTATGTCTGACGACATGTCTATGGTTTCGCCTTCGTCAGCAGGCGAACACGGTGTACTACGTTCCATGCAGGAGGTAGCGATGAGCTCCCAGGAAGCCAGCAAGATGCTGCGTACTTATAATATTGCCTGGTGGGGCAATAACTATTATGACGTCAACGAACTGGGCCACATCAGCGTTTGCCCGGATCCGGACGTCCCGGAAGCGCGCGTTGACCTCGCGGAATTAGTCAAAGCGCGTGAAGCGCAAGGGCAGCGCTTGCCGGCGCTGTTCTGCTTCCCGCAGATCCTGCAGCACCGCCTGCGCTCGATCAACGCCGCCTTCAAACGCGCGCGTGAATCGTATGGCTATAACGGCGATTACTTCCTCGTCTACCCGATCAAGGTTAACCAGCACCGTCGCGTGATTGAATCGCTGATCCATTCCGGCGAGCCGCTGGGCCTGGAAGCCGGTTCGAAAGCGGAACTGATGGCCGTGCTGGCGCACGCCGGGATGACCCGCAGCGTCATCGTCTGTAATGGTTATAAAGACCGCGAATATATCCGTCTGGCGCTGGTGGGCGAGAAGATGGGCCACAAGGTCTATCTGGTCATTGAGAAGATGTCCGAGATCGCTATCGTACTGGAAGAGGCCGAGCGCCTGAACGTGGTGCCGCGCCTTGGCGTACGTGCGCGTCTGGCCTCGCAGGGCTCCGGTAAATGGCAGTCCTCCGGCGGCGAGAAGTCCAAGTTCGGCCTCGCAGCGACCCAGGTGCTGCAACTGGTCGAAATTCTGCGCGAGGCAGGCCATCTTGAGAGCCTGCAACTGCTGCACTTCCACCTCGGTTCGCAGATGGCTAACATTCGCGATATCGCCACCGGCGTGCGTGAATCGGCGCGTTTCTACGTCGAACTACATAAGCTGGGCGTCAACATTCAGTGCTTCGACGTCGGCGGCGGCCTGGGCGTGGACTATGAAGGCACCCGCTCGCAGTCCGATTGCTCGGTGAACTACGGTCTGAACGAATACGCCAACAATATCATCTGGGCGATCGGCGATGCCTGCGAAGAGAATGGCCTGCCGCACCCGACGGTGATCACCGAGTCCGGCCGCGCGGTGACCGCGCACCATACCGTGCTGGTTTCCAACATCATCGGCGTTGAGCGTAACGAATACACCGAGGCGACCCCGCCGGCGGAAGACGCTGCGCGTCCGCTGCAGAGCATGTGGGAAACCTGGCTGGAGATGCACGAGACCGGCAACCGCCGCTCGCTGCGCGAATGGCTGCACGACAGCCAGATGGACCTGCACGATATCCACATCGGCTACTCCTCAGGCACCTTCAACCTGCAGGAGCGCGCGTGGGCGGAACAGCTGTATCTGAACATGTGCCATGAGGTGCAGAAGCAGCTCGACCCGAGCAACCGCGCCCATCGTCCCATCATCGATGAGCTGCAGGAGCGAATGGCGGATAAAATCTACGTCAACTTCTCGTTGTTCCAGTCGATGCCGGATGCCTGGGGGATCGATCAGCTGTTCCCGGTGATGCCGCTGGAAGGGCTGAACAAGTCGCCGGAGCGCCGCGCGGTGCTGCTGGACATCACCTGCGATTCCGATGGCGCCATCGATCACTACGTGGACGGCGACGGGATCGCCACCACCATGCCGATGCCGGAATACGACCCGGAGAACCCGCCGATGCTGGGCTTCTTCATGGTTGGCGCCTATCAGGAGATCCTCGGCAACATGCACAACCTGTTCGGCGATACCGAGGCGGTGGACGTGTTCGTCTTCCCTGACGGCAGCGTTGAGGTTGAGCTGTCCGACGAGGGCGATACCGTAGCGGATATGCTGCAGTATGTGCAGCTGGATCCGAACACGCTGCTGACCCAGTTCCGCGATCAGGTGAAAAATACCGGTCTGGACGATGCGCTGCAGCAGCAGTTCCTCGAGGAGTTCGAGGCGGGACTGTACGGCTATACTTATCTGGAAGACGAGTAGCCGCTGATGCCCGGTGGCGCTGCGCTGACCGGGCCTGCGTATGTCGGCCGGATAAGGCGAAGCCGTCATCCGGCAGCATGCGATACTCACTTGAACCCGTATGCATTACCGGCGATAATTCACGCCAATAAGCGATTTATCTATCAAACCCTTCCTCGTCGGGCCTAACGACGCGGAGGGGTTTTTTTATACTTATTTTTTACGTTCCACGACTGTCAAAAGAGGTCATATCCATGAGCACTTTAGGTCATCAATACGATAACTCCCTGGTATCCAATGCCTTTGGCTTTCTGCGTTTGCCAATGAACTTTATGCCGTATGAAAGCGATGCGGACTGGGTCATCACCGGCGTGCCGTTCGATATGGCGACCTCCGGGCGCGCGGGCGGCCGTCATGGCCCGGCGGCGATCCGTCAGGTTTCCACTAACCTTGCCTGGGAGCACAACCGTTTCCCGTGGAACTTCGATATGCGCGAGCGCCTGAACGTCGTGGACTGCGGGGATCTGGTGTACGCCTTCGGCGACGCGCGCGAAATGAGCGAGAAGCTGCAGGCTCACGCCGAGAAGCTACTGGCGGCCGGCAAACGTATGCTCTCCTTTGGCGGCGACCACTTCGTTACCCTGCCGCTGCTGCGCGCCCATGCCAAGCACTTTGGTAAAATGGCGCTGGTGCACTTCGATGCTCACACCGATACCTACGCCAACGGCTGCGAGTTCGACCACGGCACCATGTTCTATACCGCGCCGAACGAAGGGCTTATCGATCCGAACCACTCCGTACAGATCGGGATCCGCACCGAGTTCGACAAAGACAATGGCTTTACGGTACTGGACGCCGGCCAGGTTAACGACCGCAGCGTTGATGACGTGATTGCCCAGGTGAAGCAGATCGTCGGCGACATGCCGGTGTACCTGACCTTTGATATCGACTGTCTGGATCCGGCGTTTGCGCCAGGCACCGGTACCCCGGTTATCGGCGGGCTGACCTCCGACCGCGCGATCAAGCTGGTGCGCGGCCTGAAGGACCTGAACATCGTCGGGATGGACGTGGTGGAAGTCGCCCCGGCCTACGATCAGTCCGAAATTACCGCTCTGGCGGCGGCGACCCTGGCGCTGGAGATGCTGTACATCCAGGCGGCGAAGAAGGGCGAATAAATCTGTTCCCGTCATACTTCAAGTTGCATAGGCGTGGGCAATAAATCGGCCCATCCCTGGGCCTCGTCCTTACGGGGTCAGCGCAAGCGCTGTTCAAAACGACTAGCCGTTTTGTCCTGAAACTTATTTAGGGTATAGACGCGTTTACTGCTGCTGCGCGACGCATACGCAGCAGCAGTGCGCCGCCGGCGCACAGCGTGATCAGCTGCGATGCCACCAGAACGGAAAAACCTGAACTGACCGATCCCACCGATTTCATCACCACTCCCATCAGCAGCGGAATAAACGCCGCGCAAATATTGCCAATGCCATTAATGATCCCATAGGCGCTGCCCACCGCTTCGCGCGGGGCGTGATGCTGAACCACCGCGGGGATCGCTGCCCCCTGTAATCCCCAGAAAACGTTCGCCGCCAGCATAAACAGCGCCAGCATCGCCGGCTGCTGGCTGAGCATCAGCGCCAGCACAGAACCGGCGGTGAGTAGGCCGCCGATAATAAACAGCAGCGGCGCCTGCTCCGGGCGCATTTTGTCGAGGAGCACGCCGCCAAGAAACTTTGAGCCGAGGCTTAACAGAAAGGGGACAGCCGCCAGCAGGCCGGTAGCCTGTAGCGAGAAGTGGTGCTCGTCGCGCAGCCAGGCGGGCAACCAGGCGCTACTCCCCCACAGATAGCTGAGCGTGGCGATTTCTACCAGCAGGATCCAGCCTAGCAGCGGCGTACGCCAGGCGAGGGCAAAAGTTTGGCTAAAGCCAGGCTTCGCGCGCTGTGAGGTTACTTGTGGCGCGGGGAGAAACCGCCAGATTAATCCGCCGCCGAGCAGCAGGTTAAGCAGCGCCAGCGCGTAGAAGGAGCCGATCCAGCCAACGTGCGCCATCAGCCAGGTGACCAGCGGGAAGCCTACCGCCAGCCCCAACGATACGCCAAGGGCGGTCAGCGCATTCGGCTTGCCTATTTCATCAGCGGCGAAGTTGTCGTTGATAAAGCGCGTTTTCAGAGAGAACAGCGGCCCCTCCGCCACGCCAAGAACGATGCGCGCGATCAACATTCCCAGCAGTGAGCCGAGTAGCGGGGAAATGGCGCACACCAGCGCCCATATAGCAATGCTGCTTAAGAGTCCCTGACGATAATGCCATCTACTTTCTATAACTGGGGTTAATAATAATGCCGAAAAACCATAACCCAGAAGAAAGCATGTCATTAGCATACCTTGTAACATTCTGTTTTCATTTAACTGAAAATGGGCAGCGAATTCCGGGTTGAGGATCATCACCGAGATATTTACCCGATCGACGTAGGAAATAATTATTAACAAAAGTAATGCTATTACCCCTTGCCATCTTGCCGCCATTCGTTGTCTCCACGCTTAATTTAATGATTGCCAGTTATTATTTTTTAACGCCAGAAATAGTTACATGAGTAAAATGGTTCACCTATGAAACTCATTGTTTTTAAATGATTAAATAAATGTCTGTTTCATGGGTGAAACACCATGGTTTCCGCTGTTGCCCATTTTTAATGATCGTCTGCAAAAGAAGTCAATAGTCGTATGTGAAATTTAAATCGGCATTTTTATTTATAATGGATCACCGCTTTAAATATCATCATTTCATCTGAATGCAGTTTTTCGTGATCAATTGCACACTTAGCTAATTTAAAAGCCACTTATTAACAAATTCGTCACATTAATGCTTGACGAAACATTCACCGCTTTTATATTGACCGTATTAAATAAGAAACAGAGTTTCATATATGAAACAAAAGCCTGGAGGATTGCGATGAGCTGGATAGGCGTATGTGACGCGGAGCAAGTACAGGAAGATTTCCCATATAGCGGCAATATCGACGGTAAGGAAATCGGTATTTATCTGATTGATGGCGAATATTACGCGCTGGAAGACGTTTGCCCTCATGCCTATGCGCTCCTGAGCCAGGGCTTTGTCGAAGATGGCAAGGTGGAATGCCCGCTGCATGAGGCGGTATTCGACGTCAAAACCGGCCAGTGCCTGCATGGACCCGGCGGTCGCAACCTTAATCGTTACCCGGTGCGGGTATACGACAATCAGATCCAGATTACCTTTATCGAGGAGAACGTGGCATGAGCGAATCCCTGGACTTCAACCCGGCGCTACCGGAAAGCCGCCAGTTTACGCCACCGGCGGAAGGCGGAAACGGCAATATCCATAAGCCTGGCGACTATCACAATCTGATTTGGCAAACCCGCAGCCGGGTACCGGAAAACTGGGAACTGCAGCTTATCGCCACCCTGGAAACGTTGTTCGAGCAGGGCGCGGAAAGTCTCGGTGAACTGGTGAACGGCCTCAATGGCGTCAGGATGCATGACCAACAGGGCGAACCGTGGAGCGAAAGCAGCTTCCAGGCATTTTTACAGGTTAACGGCTACTGAGGACACAGCGATGACGACAACGGTACAAAACTATCTTGATAAAGGACTGCGCGGCCTGTGGTATCCGGTGCTGGCGAGCTGGGAAGTGCAGTCTGCGCCGGTAGGCATTACCCGTCTCGGCGAGCAGATCGTGGTCTGGCGGAATAAAGATGGCCAGGTGCAGGCCCTGGAAGACCGCTGCCCGCATCGCGGCGCACGCCTGTCAATGGGCTGGAACTTAGGCGATCGTATCGCCTGCTGGTATCACGGCGTGGAAGTCGCCGGCAACGGCGAAGTCAAAGACGTCCCGGCGGTGGATCGCTGCCCGCTGGTCGGCCAGCAGTGCGTGCGCAGCTACAGCGTGCACGAAGCGCACGGGGCAATCTTCCTGTGGTTTGGCGTCACCGCCGATCAGCAGCCTGATGAATTGAGCTTCCCTGAGGAACTAGCCGATAGCGAAAAATACAGTAACTTCCTGTGCACCGCGGCGTGGAAATGCAACTACCAGTACGCGCTGGAAAACGTGATGGACCCGATGCACGGTACCTATCTGCACTCGTCATCGCACTCGATGGCGGAAGGCGATCGCAAAGCCGATATGGTCCTGCAGCCGACGAAAACCGGCTTTATCTTCGAGAAAAAAGGGCAGAGCGGCGTTAACTTTGACTGGGTTGAACTGGGCAACAGCGGCGCCTACTGGATGCGTCTGTCTATTCCGTACAAAAAGCGTTTCGGGCCGGGCGGCCATTTCTGGATCGTCGGCATGGTGGTTCCGGAAGATAACGATAACTGTCGCGTCTTCTTCTGGCGCATCCGCGGCGTTCAGGGCTGGCAGCGCGATCTGTGGCGCTTTATGTACCGCAACCGTCTGGAAAAACTGCACTGGGAAGTACTGGAACAGGATCGCGTGGTGCTGGAAAGCCTGGCGCCGAACGCCCGCGATCATGAATACCTTTATCAACATGACGTCGGTCTGTCCCGCCTGCGCCGCATGATGCAGAAAGCGGCGAAAGAGCAGTTAGCGCTCCGCGAAGCGCAGCAGGGTGCCGCCTGATGAACGGCCTGCTAAACGGTAAACGTATTGTCGTCACCGGTGCGGCGCGCGGTCTCGGGTACCACTTTGCCGAAGCCTGCGCCGCTCAGGGCGCGACGGTGGTGATGTGCGACATCCTGCAGGGAGAGCTGGCGGAAAGCGCTCATCGCCTGCGGCAGAAGGGCTATCAGGTCGAATCTCACGCCATCGATCTTGCCAGTCAAGCATCGATCGAGCAGGTCTTCAGCGCCATCGGCGCGCAGGGGTCTATCGATGGCTTAGTCAATAACGCAGCGATGGCCACCGGCGTCGGCGGAAAAAATATGATCGATTACGATCCGGATCTGTGGGATCGGGTAATGACGGTCAATGTCAAAGGCACTTGGTTGGTGACCCGCGCGGCGGTACCGCTGCTGCGCGAAGGGGCGGCGATCGTCAACGTCGCTTCGGATACCGCGCTGTGGGGCGCGCCGCGGCTGATGGCCTATGTCGCCAGTAAGGGCGCGGTGATTGCGATGACCCGCTCTATGGCCCGCGAGCTGGGTGAAAAGCGGATCCGTATCAACGCCATCGCGCCGGGACTGACCCGCGTTGAGGCCACGGAATACGTTCCAGCCGAGCGTCATCAACTGTATGAGAACGGCCGCGCGCTCAGCGGCGCGCAGCAGCCGGAAGATGTCACCGGCAGCGTGGTCTGGCTGCTGAGCGATCTTTCGCGCTTTATCACCGGCCAGCTGATCCCGGTCAACGGCGGTTTTGTCTTTAACTAATAAGTGAGGCGGTATGGCGAACGATCAGGAAGTGAAGTATCTGGTGCCCGGTCTTGAGCGCGGTTTACAACTGCTGCTGGCGTTTGGCGAACAGCATCGCGATCTGACCTTTGCCGAGCTGCATCGGCTGGTGGATATGCCGAAAGCGACCGCCTATCGCGTGGTGCAGACGCTGGAATATATGGGCTTTCTTGAGCGCAACGCCCGCACCAATACCTTTTCGCTGGGCATGAACGTACTGCGTCTGGGCTTTGAATATATCGCCTCACTGGATGTCGCTCAGGTGGGTCAGCCGGTCATCGAGCAACTACGCGATATCAGCCAGTGCAGCAGCCATCTGGCGATCCGCGACGGCCGCGACATCATCTACATCGCCCGCGTCAGCGCCGCCGGTTCGCGTATCAACCAGGTCAGCGTCGGAACGCGGCTACCGGTGCACTGCACCTCGCTTGGCCGCATGCTGCTGACCGATGTTTCCCGCAGCGAGTTTGAACAATTGTTCCCGGATGAACGGCTGCCGGGCAATGCGCCGGGCCAGCTGTACGACCGCGAAGCGCTGTGGCAGATGGTGCAGCAGGATAAAGCCCGCGGCTACGTGATTGGCGAATCGTTCTACCGCCACGGCATCTCATCGATTGTCTATCCGGTCTTTAACCGCAGCGGCCGGGTGGCGGCGGTCGTCAGCATTCTGGTGCCGTCGGACGAGATCCCGCAAAGCGATCGCGAGCGGTTGCAGAACGAAGTCAGTATGGCGGCGGACAAAATTTCCGGCTTCCTCGGATATTTGTCACAAGCAAGTTAAATCAACAACTTAACGGCAGGCGCTTGATTGCGTCGGGCATGTTTTACGCCCAAATTCGGGCGACTGAACGGTAAAGAGGCGACGAATAATGAGTATTACCGGAATTGAAAAGCTGGAATTTGGCGTAGACGACCTGAACCACAGCGCCAAATTTATGCGCGATTTTGGCCTGACCGGCGACGCCAGCGGCCGCGCGTTTACCACCCTCAGCGGCGCGCGGGTCGAACTTAACCCGACCGATGCCGCCAACTTACCGCCAGCCTTTGAGGCGGGCAACACCCTGCGTCGCATGACCTGGGGCGTGGCGGATCGGGCGGCGCTGGATGCGCTGCGCCCGAAGCTGGAACGCCAGCCCGCTTTCCGTGAAATCGACGGTGCGCTGGAATGCCGCGATCCCAACGGTATGACGCTGCGGGTGCAGGTTAGCCAGCAAACGGCGGTTGAACTGAACGTTGAACCGATCAACCAGTGGGGCGATGTGCGTCGCATCGACACCCCGAGCCCGGTCTACGACCGCGCGCAGCCGATTAACGTCGGCCACGTGGTGTTCTTCGTGGAAGAACTGGCGGCGGTGGAAAGTTTCTATCGCGAAGTACTCGGCTTTCAGGTGTCAGACCGCTACATCAATCGCGCGGTGTTCCTGCGCTGCGGCGTGCGCGGCGGACACCATAACCTCTTCTTATTGCAGTTGCCCAACCGCAAGCGCGGGCTAAACCACGTCGCGTTTACCGTGCGGGATATTCATGAAGTGATCGGCGGCGGCATTGCGATGAATAAAAACGCGTGGAGCACGTTTATCGGTCCCGGCCGCCATCCGGTCTCCTCGGCCTACTTCTGGTATGTCAACAGCCCGACCGGCGGCGCTTTTGAGTACTACACCAACGATGACTATCTGACGGAAAACTGGCAGCCGCGCGAGCTTGAGCATTCACTCGTGTCCTTTACCGAATGGGCGGTGGAAGGCGGTATCGATCACGATACCCGTCGCCAGCAGAAAAAACCGGAGGCGGTATGACGGCGCGGATAGTCATTATCGGCGGCGGCCAGGCTGGCGGCTGGGCGGCGAAAACGCTGCGTGATGAAGGGTTTAGCGGCGAGATTTGTGTGGTTGCCGAAGAGCAATGGGATTTTTACGAGCGCCCGCCGCTGTCGAAAGCGGCATTGCTGGAGGCCGAACCGGCGCTGCCGCGGTTATTCAGCGCCGAGGTGCAGCAGGCACTGGATCTGCGCTGGTACCGCCCGCTGCGCGCGAAATCGATCGACCGGCAAAATAAAACCCTGGCGCTGAGCAACGGCGAAACGCTGGCGTACGACCTACTGCTGATCGCCACCGGCGGCCGCGCGCGGCTGCCGTCCGAGGCCTGGGGGCAGCATCCTCAGGTATATACCCTGCGCCACTGGCAGGACGCGCAGCGTCTGAAGCAGCGGTTGGCATCGGCAACGCGGCTGGCGATCGTCGGCGGCGGCTGGATTGGCCTCGAAATCGCCGCCTCGGCGCGCAAAAGCGGCGTAGCCGTGACCCTTTATGAACAGCAGCCGGCGCTGTGCATGCGCTCGGTCAGTATGGAGGTCTCGCAGGCGCTGGATGAGTTGCATCGCGGGCAGGGCGTTGATATTCGCCGCGGCTGCGGCGCGCTGGAGCTGGAAGATGATAACGGCTTGCCGACGCTGCACTGCGACGGCCAGCGGGAAACCTTCGATGCGGTAGTGGTGGGGATCGGCGTCGATCTGAATCTCGAACTGGCGCGCGATGCCGGGCTCACTGTCGATCGCGGGATTGTCGTTAATGCCCAAGGGCGCAGTAACGATCCGGCGATTTTCGCCGCTGGCGATGTCGCCCAGCACCATCAGTACGGTCTGTGCATTCAGTCGTGGGCCTTTGCGCAAAATCAGGCCATCGCGACAGCGAAAGCGATGCTCGATCCACAGGCCAGCGGCTACGACGAGGCGCCGTGGCTGTGGTCAGATCAATACGATCGCAATATCCAGATCCTCGGGATCCCGCAAGCGGGCAGCCGGACCATTGTGCGTGACGAGCCGCAGGGCGCGATCTACTTCTCCCTGAATGCCGATGGACGCTTAACTCAGCTGGTGGCCTTCAATAATGCACGTATCGTGAAGCTGGCGAAGCGCTGGATGGCGGCGGGAAGGGATCTCTCTAACGTCCCGCTCGCTGACCCGACTTTCTCGCTGATGTCATTGCGATAAGAAACGCGAACCCTTAAGGGGGAGAAATGACCACATTAGAGACCAACGCCGCGCCTGCAGAGGCGAGCGGTGAGGGCGTCCGCACGCCTGAAAAAGCAGTTCGTTGGGCCATTCCGCTGTCGCTGCTGGCCTGCGTGCTGCTGGCTTTTTTCGACAAAATCAGTATCGCCGCGCTGTTTTCCGATAGTCACTTCCAACAGGCGATGGGCATCGATTTCGACACCACCCGGTTGGGCATTCTGATGAGTGCCTTTTTGCTGAGTTACGGCTTCTCGTCAGTGTTATTAAGCGGCCTTGGCGACCGGATTGCGCCGCTGCGTCTGCTGACTGGAATGATGGTGGTGTGGTGCATCCTGATGGTGATCATGGGCTTCACCCACAACTACGCGCTGATGGTGACGCTGCGCATCCTGTTGGGCATTGCTGAAGGGCCGCTGTTTCCGTTGGCGTTCGCCGTGGTGCGCCACACCTTCCCGCAGCGGCTACAGGCCCGCGCCACCATGCTGTGGCTGCTCGGCACGCCGGTTGGCGCGGCGCTGGGTTTCCCGCTGTCAATTTGGCTACTCAATACCTTCGGCTGGCAGAGCACATTTTTCGTGATGGCGATGCTGACGATACCGGTGCTGATTTTTGTACGCATCGGGCTGCGCGGCGTACAACTGGAGGCGAGAGCGAGCAGCGATAAAACCTCGCAGGAAGCGCGCCGCAGCGCGCGTCTCGAGCTCTTTGTGAGTCCGCATTTTTGGATGATCTGCATCTTCAACATCGCCTTTCTCGCCTATCTGTGGGGGATCAACGGCTGGCTGCCGGGCTACCTGATTAAAGGCAAAGGCATTCATCTGGAACACGCCGGCTGGCTGTCGTCGATGCCATTTATCGCCATGTTGCTAGGCGAAATTATCGGCGCCTGGCTGTCCGACCGCGTCGATAGGCGCGCCGCCGCCTGCTTTATTTCCCTGGCAGGCGCGGGTATTGGCCTGGCGGCAGTGATGCATTTCACCACGCCGCTGCCGGTAATCGCGGCGATGAGCTTTAGCACCTTTATGTGGGGCACCGGCGCGCCAAACATTTTCGCGCTGCTGGCTAAAGCGCCCCACCCACGGGTCAGCGCCACGGCGGGTGGAATTTTCAACGGGCTGGGAAACTTTGCCGGGGCGCTATCGCCGGCGGTGATGGGCGCGCTTATCGCCTTCACCCATAGCATGGATTCCGGGCTGATTTTTCTGGCGGTGATGGCGGCGGTGGGCTGCGCCCTGTTACTGCCGCTGCTGAGACGTTACTGAGGATAAAACGATGACTGATTCAACCGTAACTGCAAAACAGAGTTTGAAACCTGACCATTTGACGATGGAAGAGTGGGTGGAGTCGCGTATCGCGCGCTTTGAAGGCCGCAAATATGACTGGAATGCGCTGAAATTCCAGGCCGATTTCGATCCGAAATATCGCCGCGCGCAGATGCGCTACATCGGCACCGGCGCCACCGGCGTCGCCAGTGATACCAACACCGTTCCGGCCGAGCACTTCACCTTTTCCACCATGGTGTTGCCGTCCAAATGTGAAGGCCCGCTGCACCTGCATGATGACGTAGAAGAGGTGTTCTTCATGCTCAAAGGGCAGATCACTCTGATGATTCAGGACGGCGACAACTATACCGAAACCGTGCTGCGCGAACGCGATCTGATCTCGGTGCCGCCTGGAATTTACCGCGGTTTGTTTAACCACGGCGAAGAAGAGGCGCTGATGTGCGTGATGCTCGGCACCCATAAGCCGCATATTCCGACCTACCCGGAAGATCATCCGCTGGCAAAAGTAAAACGTAACTAAGGGGCGATGATGACGGGGTTTCGTGAACAAGGAAGCGGTATTCCGCTGACGCTGCTGCACGGCATCAGTTCCGGCGCGGCCTCCTGGCATAAACAGATGGCGCTACCCGGCTACCGCGTGCTGGCCTGGGATATGCCCGGTTATGGCGAAAGCCCGATGCTGGCGGCGGCGCCGGCGAATGCCGGCGATTACGCCGACGCGCTGGCGCGAATGCTGGACCGCGCTGGAGTAGAGCAAACCATACTGGTCGGCCATTCGCTGGGCGCGCTGGTGGCGGCCGCCTTCGCCGCGAAATACCCGCAGAGGGTGCTTTACCTGGTGCTCGCCGACGTCGCGCAGGGCTACGGCCAGGCGGAAGCCGCACAGCGGGAAAAAGTCTGGCAGGGGCGTCAACAGCAGATAGCGCTGGGCGGCGAGGCGATGGCCCAGGGGCGAGCGGCAAAACTGCTGCGCCCTGGCGCGCGCGAAGCCGATGTGGCGACGGTGGCGGCGGGGACGCGCAGGCTACGCCGCGACGGTTATCTCGCCGCGGCCTGGATGCTGGCCCATGACGACATTCACCGTTGGCTCGCCGACTATCGCGGTCGTCTCTCCGTGTGGTGTGGCGAGCAGGATGCCATTACCCAACCGGAGTTAGTGCAGGGAGTGGCGCTGCGTTACGGCGCCCCTTACATCGCCATCCCTCAGGCTGGACATGCCAGCTATCTCGATAACGAAATCTTTTTTAATCAACAGCTTTTACGCATAGGGGAAGAGGTGCGCGATGAATGCACAAATTGAAGGACGCGTCGCGGTAGTCACCGGCGGTTCGTCAGGAATCGGCTTTGAAACGCTGCGCCTGCTGCTGGGCGAAGGGGCGAAAGTCGCCTTTTGTGGCCGCAACCCGGATCGGCTGGCTAGCGCCCATGCGGCGTTGCAAAACGAATATCCAGAAGGTGAGGTGTTCTCCTGGCGCTGTGACGTACTGAACGAAGCTGAAGTTGAGGCGTTCGCCGCCGCGGTCGTCGCGCGTTTCGGCGGCGTCGATATGCTGATTAATAACGCCGGCCAGGGCTATGTCGCCCACTTCGCCGATACGCCACGTGAGGCCTGGCTGCACGAAGCCGAACTGAAACTGTTCGGCGTGATTAACCCGGTAAAGGCCTTTCAGTCCCTGCTAGAGGCGTCGGATATCGCCTCGATTACCTGTGTGAACTCGCTGCTGGCGTTACAGCCGGAAGAGCACATGATCGCCACCTCTGCCGCCCGCGCCGCGCTGCTCAATATGACGCTGACTCTGTCGAAAGAGCTGGTGGATAAAGGTATTCGTGTGAATTCCATTCTGCTGGGGATGGTGGAGTCCGGGCAGTGGCAGCGCCGTTTTGAGAGCCGAAGCGATAAGAGCCAGAGTTGGCAGCAGTGGACCGCCGATATCGCCCGTAAGCGGGGGATCCCGATGGCGCGTCTCGGTAAGCCGCAGGAGCCAGCGCAAGCGCTGCTATTCCTCGCTTCGCCGCTGGCCTCCTTTACCACCGGCGCGGCGCTGGACGTTTCCGGCGGTTTCTGTCGCCATCTGTAAGGAAAGATGATGAAAAAGGTCATGTTAATTGGCTATGGCGCGATGGCCCAGGCGGTGATTGAACGCCTGCCGCCGCAGGTGAGGGTGGAGTGGATCGTGGCGCGCGAATCGCATCACGCAGCGATCTGCCTGCAGTTTGGTCAAGCGGTGACGCCGCTTACCGATCCGCTGCAATGCGGTGGGACGCCGGATCTGGTGCTGGAATGCGCCAGTCAGCAGGCGGTCGCGCAATACGGCGAAGCGGTACTGGCGCGCGGCTGGCATCTGGCGGTGATCTCGACCGGTGCGTTGGCGGACAGCGAACTGGAACAGCGTTTACGTCAGGCGGGCGGCAAGTTGACGCTGCTGGCTGGCGCAGTAGCCGGGATTGACGGCCTGGCGGCGGCCAAAGAGGGGGGGCTTGAACGAGTGACCTATCAGTCGCGTAAAAGCCCGGCCAGCTGGCGCGGCAGCTATGCCGAACAGCTTATCGACCTCAGCGCGGTCAATGAAGCGCAAATTTTCTTCGAAGGCAGCGCCCGCGAGGCGGCGCGGCTATTCCCGGCAAATGCCAACGTGGCGGCAACCATCGCGCTGGGCGGTATCGGCCTTGACGCGACCCGAGTACAGCTGATGGTCGATCCGGCGACGCAACGCAACACCCATACGCTACACGCCGAAGGATTGTTCGGCGAGTTTCACCTGGAGCTGAGCGGCCTGCCGCTCGCCAGCAATCCGAAAACATCGACCCTCGCGGCACTGAGCGCGGTACGCGCCTGCCGTGAACTGGCATAACGCAGAGAGGCTGAGATGGACGAATTAGACATTTTTATCGGCGGTCAGTGGCGTCGCGGCGGCGGCAATTTGATGCACAGCCAGTTTCCGGCGGATGGCGCTATTAACGCGGCGCTGCATGCGGCAAGCCTCGATGATTTACAGGAGGCGATCGACTGTGCCGACCGCGCCTGGCGGGAGCCAACGTGGCGGGCGATGCTGCCGCATCAGCGGGCGAAGATCCTGCATAAAGTCGCCGATCTAATTGAAGCACAGCTTGATGAGCTCACCCAAAAGCAGAGCCGCGATAATGGTAAACCGCTGGCGGAAGCGCGAGGGCTGGTGATGAGCGCGGCGGGGACGGCACGCTATTTTGCCGCCGCCTGTGAACTGCTGGAAGGCGAGCTGCCGACGCCGCGGCAGGCAGATCTATTGACCCTGAGCCGCTATGAGCCGCTGGGCGTGGTGGCGGCGATCACCCCGTGGAACTCGCCGATCGCCAGCGAAATGCAGAAGGTGGCCCCGGCGATCGCCGCCGGAAATGCGGTGATCCTCAAACCGGCGGAAGCCACGCCGCTCATGGCGCTGGAACTGGCGAAGATCTTTGAGCAGGCCGGTTTACCCGCCGGACTGCTGAGCGTGCTGCCGGGTAAAGGATCGATTATCGGCGATGCGCTGGCCCGCCATCCTAAGGTGCGCAAAATTTCCTTTACCGGCGGCACCACCACCGGACGTCACCTGGCGCATGTGGCGGCGGAAAAGCTAATTCCGGCGTCGCTGGAGCTGGGCGGCAAATCACCGACCATCGTGCTGGAAGATGCCGATATCGAACAGGCGGCGCGGGGCATCTGCTACGGCATTTTCAGCTCCGGCGGCCAGGCCTGTATTGCCGGCTCGCGGCTGTTTGTTCATGACAAAGTGTATCCGCAATTAATGGCCCGCCTGCTGGAGTTAACCCAAGGGCTGCGGGTTGGCCATCCGTTCAGCGCTGGCACCCACGTCGGGCCGCTGATCAACGATAAACACCGGCAGAGCGTGCTGGAGTACGTCGAGCTGGCGAAACGAGAAGGCGGCAGCGTGCTATGCGGCGGCGAGATCCCGGCGGATCCGGCGCTGGCGGCAGGCAGCTATTTCCTGCCGACCATCATTGAAGGGCTGAACAATCAGGCCCGCGTTTGCCAGGAAGAGATCTTCGGACCGGTTCTGGTGGCGATGCGTTTTCACGATGAAGCAGCGCTGATCCGCGAGGCCAATGATTCGGTCTTCGGACTGGCGGCGGGGATCTGGACGCGTGATACCGGCCGCGCGCTGCGTCTGAGCGAACAACTGGAAGCCGGTACGGTGTGGATCAACACCTACAAAGTTTTCTCCATTTCGACCCCGTTTGGGGGCTTTAAAGAGAGCGGTCTGGGCCGCGAAAAAGGGATCCAGGGGCTGAAAGCCTGGATGCAACAAAAGAGCATTTATCTGGCGACGGGTAATAGCGTCAACCACTGGTGCGACTGAGAAAGGGTGAGCAATGAGCGAAATGATAACCGTCGGCGATGCCATCGCCAGAACGCTGGAGCAGTATCACGTTGAAGCCATTTATGGCGTCATTTCTATCCATAACCTGCCGATCGCCGATGCCGTCGGCCAGCGGGAAAAAATCCGCTTTGTTCCGGCGCGCGGTGAAGCGGGCTCGGTGACCATGGCTGACGCCCACGGCCGTTTTTCCGGGCTCGGCGTGGCGCTGACCAGTACCGGCGCGGGTGCGGGTAATGCGGTCGGCGCGCTGGTTGAGGCGATGAACGCCGGTACGCCGCTGCTGCACCTGACCGGACAGGTCGAAAAAGCCTGGCTGGACGCCGACACCGGTTTCATTCATGAAACCCGCGATCAGTTGACCTTCCTGAAAGCCAGTTCGAAGCGCGCTTACCGCATTAGCAACGCCAACCAGGCGGTGGCTATCCTGCATAAGGCGATTCAGGAGGCGCAGACGCCGCCGTGCGGCCCGGTCTCGGTGGAGATCCCAATCGACATTCAGAGCGCCAAAATTCCGCTTTCACTGCTGACCGCGCCGCTGAAACGCGCTCCGGCGGTTGAGCCGGAAGCGTCGCTGGTCGATGCGCTGTGGGCGCAGCTTAAGCAGGCGAAGCAGCCGCTGCTGTGGCTTGGCGGCGGCGCGTTAGAGAGCGGCGAGGCGGTGAAGACGCTGGCGGATGCCGGGGTGACGGTGATTTCCAGTACCCACGGCCGCGGCATTCTGGCGGACAGCCATCGCGCCAGCCTGCGCGCGTTTCATAATTCTCCCTCGGTTGAAGCGCTGATTTCACAATGTGATTTCACACTTGTTGCCGGTTCCCGGCTGCGCAGCAACGAAACGCGCTCGTGGACGCTGGAACTGCCCACGCCGCGGGTGCAGATTGATATTGACCCGGCGGCGGCCAGCCGTAACTACTTGATGGACAATACCCTGGTGGCGGATTGCCGGGCGCTATTAGCGGCGCTGGCAGCGCGGGTGCAGGGCCGGATATGGGGCGATGCGCGTTGGGATAGCCAGCTTAAAGAGGCGGTAGAGGCGGCGGAGCAGGGGCTGCGCGACCAGTGCGGCGATTACGCTAAATTGAATGACGCGATTGCGCAGGCGCTGCCCGATGACGGCATCCTGGTGCGCGATATTACCGTTTCCGGCAGCCTGTGGGGCAGCCGTCTGTTCCGCGCTCACGGCCCGCTGATGAATATCCATTCTCTGGCCGGAGCCATCGGTATGGGGCTACCGATGGCGGTGGGTACCGCGATTGCCAATCCGCAACGTAAAGTGGTCGGCCTGGTCGGCGACGGCGGCCTGAGCCTCAACCTTGGCGAACTGGCGACCCTGGCGCAGGAGAAGGCCAACGTGACGCTGTTGATTATGAATGACGGCGGCTACGGCGTAATGCGCGGTATTCAGGATAAGTATTTTGGCGGCCGCCAGTATTACAACGAGCTGCACACGCCAGACTTTACCCTGTTGGCGCAGGCGATGGGTTTGCAGGCGTGGAGCGTGGATCGGGCTGAGGATTTCCAGGCGGTGATGACCGAAGCGCTGGCGATGCCGGGGCCATCGGTGGTGGAAGTGAAGATGGGCCAGATTGGCGCGCTGCGCTTTGCCGGCCCGCCGCAGAAGACGCTGTATTAATGATAACCCAGTGACCCCAACCCTCTCCCTTCCGGGGAGAGGGTACCGCACGGCACAGGGGGTTAATCAAGGCGCCGGACGGTTGCTCCTGCGCGCCGGGAGAGGGCCGGCTCACTGGAGAGGGTTCATTATATGGTTAAAACACGTTAAACGGATATTCGACGTAGAACCGCACTTCATTCCCGCTGACGTTATAGTCGCTGGCGTTGCTGGAAACGCGCAGCACCGAATAGCGGAGTCTCAATTTCAAATCTTTCGCCATGCCGTTTTGCACCTGGTACTGCACCTGGTTGAACCATTCGTGTTCTTTACCGTTGCTGGTCTCGGCGGTTTTAATGTTATCCCCGCGAACGTAGGCGGTGGTCCAGCTCAGGCCCGGTACGCCCAGTCCGGCAAAATCCAGGCCATAGGAGGCCTGCCAGGAACGTTCATCCTCGCCGTTAAAATCTGACCAGTAGGAGTTAGCCAGCCAGATGGTGTTGCCGCCATCGCCGACGCCGCCCTGATTCTGATACCCGCCGTAGTGGTAGCCGGTGCTGCCGCTGCTTTGCTGGTAAGCGACCTTAAAAGTGTGAATATCCCAGATATAGCTGGCGGCCAGGCTCCAGATGCTGTTGCTGCGCCCGGTGTCATTGGCGTCGGCATATTCTTGATCTAAGCGCGAGTTATAGCCGTTGAAGTCAACAATCAGCTGCTGGTCGGTGGCGAACGGCTTCTTGTAGTTCAGGCCGAGATACTGCTTATTCAGCACGTCTTCGACGTGCGAAGCGTAAAGCGCGCCGCTGAGCTGGTCGTTGAATTGATAGCTGGCGCCGCCAAAGGTCAGGCTCTTCAGGCCGCTATTGTGGCTGTCGTCGCTTTTGCGCTGCTGATCGGTGAGATAACCGGCGTTAATTTCCAGACCGTCGATTTCTCTTGAGGTCAGCATGGTACCGGTATAGCTCTCGTACAGCAGCCGCGAGTCATCGGCGTAGACGATAGGCAGCATCGGGCGCTGGCTACCGTAGCTGAGGACGGTATTCGAGAAGCGCATTTTAGCGGTAGCGCCAAATTTTGCTAAATCGGACTTTGCGCGGCCATCATCATCCTGGGCGAAAAAGTCGATACCGCCCGCGCCGCTGCGGCCGCGGCCGCCGTCGAGGCGCACGGCGTACTGTGCAATGCCGTCAACGCCGAAGCCGACCGGCCCTTGAGTAAAGCCGGACTCGAAGGTAGCGATGATACCCTGACCCCATTCGGCTTTATCCGGCAAACCATCGCGATAATCGCGTTTGATATAAGCGTTACGTAAAAAGAGATCCAGGTGGCTGTCTTCAATAAAGCCCTGACTGGTAGATTGTTGGCTGGCGAAAGCCGGCGCGGCGGCAATAATGCCAAGTGCGATTAATGGTAATTCTTTTTTCACTGAGGGCACTTCTCTGTCTGTCGATATATTCAAGGGAATCACTGCTGACCAGATATTCTCCTGAAATAATGTCGAAAGCAATCATTGTGTGAGCAGTTATTGCAGCCGGAAACAGGTTGTATGGTGCATGAGCCGTGCGCCAGGCAGTAAGGGGTGGACTATTTATTATTCGGGTAAAGACGATTCTGGAAGCCAGATAGTGTGCGGCCTTTTTAATTTACCAAATAATATATTTCTGAATCGCCGGGCATAAAATAATTGGCTGTGATGCGCTGTGATAATAATTAACGGTTTGTGCGCTTAAATTATCAATTAATGCGGCTAAATATTTTAACGGATATATAAAAAAGGGAGGGAATAATGCCTCCCGCTGATGATTATTTAATCCCGTCGGCCTTCATGCGATCGCGAATATGCTGGGCGCGCGCTTCTGAGGCCGGGTGATCGTCAAACATCGAACTCTGACGACCGGCTTCCAGCTTGGCCAGTTTCTCGAAGCTGGTGGCCAGTCCCGACGGATTGATACCGCGCTTACGCAGCAGGTCGTAAGAGTAATCATCCGCTTCCGATTCCTGACGCTGGGAGAACTGCGAGTTCACCAGTTTTTCGCCCAGATCGCCCAACTGAGACTGCGACAGGCTACCGACGATACCGCCCGCGGAGGCCGCCGCCGCACGCACGGCGTTGGTACCCAGGGCGACCTGCATGCCTTTCTTCACGTGGCCCAGCGCGACGTGGCCCATTTCGTGGCCGATCACCGCCTCGACTTCATTATCGTTCATCAGATCCATCAGCCCGCTGTAGACGCGGATGCAGCCGTTGGCCATGGCGAAGGCGTTGACATCCTTGGTCTCATAGACCTTGTAGTTCACGGGCTGACCATTGATGTTATCGCCCAGCGCAGCCGCGATTTTGTTCAGCCGCTGGCTGTATTCACTGTTGGCCGGGGCGATTTTCGCTTTGGCGTCCATCTCTTTACAGGCCTGGTCGCTTAAGGTTTTCACCTGCGCGTCGCTGAGAGAGTATGCCTGGAAGGCTTCGGCGCCTGAGCTGAGCAGACCGTTGGAGTCCATGTTCTGACATCCGGTGAGGGTTGCTGCGATCCCAAGAGCAAGTACGGTTGAGCGAATTTTCATTTTTATCTTCCACAATCTTATGGTTGTTTATCCGAAAATACGGCGACGGCAGGGAACCGTATTCTGCGTAAATTATAAAGAGTATCGCAGGATGCGGGCGAGCGGATTCCGGCGTAGCACAACCTGTTCCAGAGATTTCTTAAAGGGCAAAAGGATGCTCCATGTACATGACTTGTCGCTTGGGTTACATTGTTCACACTTTTTTCCGGCGTAGCCCAAAACGCGCTCTCGTCAAGTCGTTAAGGGCATGGCCTTCAACAGTCCGAACTGGAGTCAAAATGTCCTCACGTAAAGAGCTTGCTAACGCTATTCGTGCGCTGAGCATGGACGCTGTACAGAAAGCCAAATCCGGCCACCCGGGG
>NZ_GL882738.1:26803-35215 GCF_000195655.1 Klebsiella sp. MS 92-3 | reverse complement strand
TGATAGGCCTGCGGCGCAGGTTGACCGGCACGCGGATCGTAAACCGGCTGTTGATACGGCGCTGGCTCAGGCTGATACGCCTGCGGTGCGGTTTGCCCCGCTGGCGGCTGATAAGCAGCCTGCTGGAACGGAGCGGGTTCAGGCTGATAGGCCTGCTGCGGCGGATAGCTGGCTTCCGGCTGATAAGCTGGCGCAGCGCCGTGATGGCCCACCGGTGATTCTGCCCACGCCTGCGGCGCGGCAGTAGCCGCCGCCGCTGCGCTTACCGGCTCAGCGATACTGTGGCCATTCAACAACGGATCGTAAGGGTCGAAATCGCCCGGGCGCACGGCGCTGGCGCCGGAGAACAGCCCATCATCCTCTGCGGGACGCGCGGCGCTGGCGCCGGAAAACAGTACATCGTCGGCGGCAACAGGCGCCCCGCTGGCGCTGTATTGCACCACCTCTTCGCCGTCATCCATCCGTTTGCCGGAGAAAAGCGCAGCGTCGGTTTTACGCCCCATAGGGTTGGTAAACTTCTCGGCCAGACGCTTACGCCGCGCCAGCGCGCTGCGTAAGATACGGGCGCGACGCGATTCCTGCGGCCTGGCCGCCTCTTCGTCGTCGTACTCTTCCTCGTCGTCTTCGTATTCGCCTTCATCGACCCAGGTATCATCCCGACGGGTACGGTTGCTGGCAAAGGTGAGAACGGACAGGATGCCGCCGCCCAGCTTTTCCGCAATGCTGACCCACGACCAGCCGGTGAACAGCGTCAGCCCGGCCGCCCAGATACACAACAGGGCGATGGTGCCGCCGCTGCTGTGCAGCAGGGGTTGCAGCGTGGTGCTCAGCAGGCTGCCGATCACCCCGCCGGAGGCGAAGTACCAGATATCATCGGCGTTAATCGCCGCCAGACCACAGGAGGTCAGGATCAGGGCTAACGCACCGATGAGGCGAAGGGAAACGGCAAAATAATCAATGTATTCGTCGTTTTCCTGATGCCGCCAGGCAAACCAGCATCCGCCGATGATGATCACCGGGATGGTGTAGGCCATGACGCCAAAAATGAAAAAGAGGGTATCGGCAAGCCACGCGCCGGGGGCGCCGCCTAAATTATGAATAGGCTCATGCCATGCCGTTTGCGACCAGCTGGGGTCCGAGGGGTTAAAGCTCAGTAGTGCCGCCATCAGCCAGATGGCGAAGAGGGAGCAAAGGATGAGCATCGCCTCAAGGAGTCGGCGCCCGCTGCTGAGTTTGGTTAGTTTGACTTCTTTGTCTTCGGTGTATTCCTGGCTCAAGAAAGGCTCTCCAGGTATCAGGCTGTTTCCTGCCTGCTGCTAAAACGGACAACAGCGCCGGGTCTCCCCGGCACTGTTGCTGTATGGATTAACAGGAGTGTAATCAAACTACGTCGAGTTTGCACCTGTTCCGTGTTAGCGCGTCTTAATAACCAGACGATTACTTTGCTTGACTTCTTCCATTACCACGTAGGTACGGGTGTCGTTAACGCCCGGCAGGCGCAGCAAGGTCTCGCCCAGTAATTTACGATACGCTGACATATCCGGTACACGGGTTTTCAACAGATAGTCGAAATCACCGGAAACCAGATGACACTCTTGAATTTCTTCAAGTTTTTGCACTGCGGCGTTAAATTGCTCAAACACATCCGGTGCGCCACGATTCAGAGTAATCTCAACAAATACCAGAAGTGATGCATCCAGATAATGCGGGTTGAGCAGCGCCGTATAGCCCTGAATAAAACCCTGTCTTTCAAGACGACGCACACGCTCAAGGCAAGGCGTCGGAGAAAGTCCCACCCGTTTAGAAAGCTCGACGTTAGAAATTCGCCCATCTTTTTGCAATTCATTCAGGATGTTACGATCAATGCGGTCGAGATCTTTGCCAGGGCGCTTCTTGCTATCTACCATTATTATTGTCTCTCTGTATTCCTTCCCTACTCCTGTTCCGGCTCTGAGCCTTCACTGCCAGAGCCCATCCTGTTATCACCCGTACGACATTGGGTAACCCAGGGGTACGTGAGAAGCCCGTTGCCTGACGGCAGTCACCGACATCACGCATGGCGTCTGTCCACACCATGCGTAGATTTCGTTAACCCGGATAAAAATGGCATTTGCGTGCATGAAAATTCGCCGCACGCTAAATACTGCTTTTCTTCTTCCTTGAATGTTTTCGCAAAAGCACAGGTGATTGTCAAAGCAAAACATCGATTTTTAGTACAAGATGCCAGATATTCATCATCCGCCCTGGTTGATTCTCATTTTTTCGTCTTATAATTGTCCCGCCGACAGTAGAAATAGTTATATTCCTTGCCGGGAAAATCACCAATTCATTGGCAGCTTCTATTGCACACATCGTTAACAAAATCGCTGTGCTCTTTTTTTACGACAACAAATTCCCTACAATCCCAGCCCAATGTATGCCAATTATTATGGGGATCTCATGGGCACAGCCAAACACAGTAAACTGCTTATCCTTGGTTCTGGACCTGCGGGATACACCGCGGCGGTCTATGCCGCACGCGCCAACCTGCAGCCGGTGCTGATCACCGGGATGGAAAAAGGCGGTCAGCTGACCACCACGACGGAAGTGGAAAACTGGCCAGGCGATCCGAACGATCTCACCGGTCCGCTGCTGATGGAGCGCATGCACGAGCATGCCGCAAAATTTGAAACCGAGATCATTTTCGACCATATCAGCCGCGTCGATTTGCAAAACCGCCCGTTCCGTCTGACAGGCGACAGCGGCGAGTACACCTGTGACGCGCTGATCATCGCCACCGGCGCTTCCGCCCGTTACCTGGGCCTGCCTTCCGAAGAAGCCTTCAAAGGCCGCGGCGTTTCCGCGTGCGCTACCTGCGACGGATTCTTCTATCGCAACCAGAAAGTGGCGGTGATCGGCGGCGGCAACACCGCAGTGGAAGAGGCTCTGTATCTGTCGAATATCGCCTCTGAGGTACACCTGATCCACCGTCGCGATTCCTTCCGTGCGGAAAAAATCCTCATCAAACGCCTGATGGATAAAGTGGCAAGCGGCAACATCGTGCTGCATACCGAGCGTACCCTCGAAGAGGTGACCGGCGACCAGATGGGCGTCAGCGGCCTGCGCCTGCGCGATACCAAAAACAGCGACAATGTCGAGTCCCTGGAAGTGGCTGGTTTATTTGTCGCCATCGGCCACAGCCCGAACACCGCCATCTTTGAAGGCCAGCTGGAGCTGGAGAACGGCTACATCAAAGTGCAGTCCGGTATCCACGGCAATGCGACCCAGACCAGCATCCCGGGCGTGTTCGCCGCCGGCGATGTCATGGACCATATCTATCGTCAGGCCATCACTTCTGCGGGCACCGGCTGCATGGCGGCGCTGGATGCGGAGCGTTACCTCGACGGTTTGGCTGACGCTTGCAAATAATCTTTACAAGTCAGTAACAAAGGTAAAGAAGGCGACGAAAAGTCGCCTTTATTTTTGCTGCGATGTAACATTGCCGTGCCCAATACTCCGATAACGACACCTGCAAAGCGCGCAATGAATAAAACCCGTCAACAAGAGTTAACCCGCTGGTTAAAACAGCAAAGCATTATCTCCCGTCGCTGGTTGATGATTTCCCGCCTGCTTGGCGTGGCGAGCGGTCTGCTGATCGTGGCGCAGGCCTGGTTCCTGGCGCGGATCCTGCACCGGATGGTGATGGAGAATATTCCAGCGACCGCCCTGCTGCTGCCGCTCACGCTGCTGGTGCTGATCTTTGTACTACGCGCCTGGGTGGTCTGGCTGCGTGAGCGGGTCGGCTTTCAGGCCGGGCAGCATATTCGCTATGAAATTCGCCGCCAGGTTCTTGACCGCCTCCAGCAGGCAGGCCCGGCGTGGATCCAGGGCAAACCGGCCGGCAGCTGGGCAACGCTTATTCTTGAGCAAATCGACGACATGCACGACTATTATGCCCGCTACCTGCCCCAGATGACGCTGGCGGCCTGCGTACCGCTGCTGATCGTTATTACTATTTTTCCGATTAACTGGGCCGCCGCGCTGATCCTTCTCGGCACCGCCCCGCTGATCCCGCTTTTCATGGCGCTGGTCGGGATGGGCGCCGCCGACGCCAACCGGCGTAACTTCCAGGCGCTGGCCCGCCTCAGCGGCCACTTCCTCGACCGCCTGCGCGGCATGGAAACCCTGCGTATTTTTCATCGCGGTCAGGCAGAAACCGATAATATTCGCGACGCCTCGCAGGATTTTCGCCAACGCACCATGGAAGTCCTGCGTCTGGCCTTCCTCTCCTCCGGGGTTCTGGAGTTTTTCACCTCCCTCTCCATTGCGCTGGTAGCGGTGTATTTTGGCTTTTCTTACCTTGGCGAGCTGAACTTCGGCCACTATGGCGCGGGCGTCACGCTGATGGCGGGATTCCTGACGCTGATCCTCGCCCCGGAATTTTTCCAGCCGTTACGTGACCTGGGTACCTTCTACCATGCCAAAGCTCAGGCCGTGGGCGCCGCAGACAGCCTGAAAACGTTTATGGAAACGCCGCTGACCCAGGTAGAGCGTGGCGAGAAAACGTTAAATGACAACGATCTGATTAGCGTGGAAGCGCGCGACCTGGTGATCAAATCTCCGGAAGGTAAAGTTCTGGCGGGGCCGCTTAATTTTGCGCTGCCCGCCGGCGCTCGCGTGGTGCTGGTCGGCCAGAGCGGATCCGGGAAAAGCTCTTTGCTGAATACACTGCTCGGCTTTCTGCCCTATGAGGGGTCGCTGATGGTCAACGGCGTAGAGCTGCGCGAGCTGGACGCTGAGCGCTGGCGCCGCCTGCTGAGCTGGGTAGGACAGAATCCGCAGTTGCCTGCCGCCACGCTGCGGGAAAACGTGCTGCTGGCGTGGCCCGAAGCTAGCGAAGCACAGCTTAGGCTGGCGCTGGACAAGGCCTGGGTCAGCGAGTTTATCGCCCTGCTGCCGCAGGGGATCCATACCGCCGTAGGCGATCAGGCGGGGCGTCTGTCGGTAGGCCAGGCGCAGCGTATCGCGGTCGCCCGCGCGCTGTTGGTGCCGTGCCGCCTGCTGCTGCTGGATGAACCTGCCGCCAGCCTTGACGCCCATAGCGAACAGCGAGTCATGCAGGCCCTGACCCACGCCTCCAGTGAGCAAACCACGCTGCTGGTCACCCATCAGCTTGAGGGGCTGGCCGACTGGGACGACGTCTGGGTGATGCAGGACGGACAGATTATCGAACAAGGCGACTACGCCACGCTGGCCCGTGCTGGTGGGGTCTTCTCGGCGCTGCTGGCCCATCGTCAGGAGGAGATTTAAATGCGCGCACTTTTACCCTATCTGGCGCTCTATAAACGCCATAAATGGATGCTGCTGCTTGGCGTCGTGCTGGCCATTGTGACCCTGCTGGCCAGCATCGGCCTGCTGACGCTCTCCGGCTGGTTCCTCTCCGCCTCAGCGGTGGTGGGCGTCGCCGGGATCTACAGTTTTAACTATATGCTGCCTGCCGCGGGCGTTCGCGGCGCGGCAATTATCCGTACCGCCGGGCGCTACTTTGAGCGCCTGGTCAGCCACGACGCTACCTTTCGCGTGCTGCAGCACCTGCGCGTTTTCACCTTCAGCAAACTGCTCCCCCTCTCTCCGGCGGGGCTGGCGCGCTTTCGCCAGGGTGAGCTGCTCAACCGGGTGGTAGCCGACGTTGACACCCTGGATCATCTCTACCTGCGGGTCATTTCGCCGCTGGTCGGCGCGCTGGTGGTGATTGTGGTCGTCACCTGCGGATTAAGTCTGCTCGACGTCACCCTCGCGCTGACGCTCGGCGGTATCATGCTGGCGACCCTGCTGGTTATGCCGCCGCTGTTCTATCGCGCAGGTAAGCCAGCCGGCGAAAGTATGACGCAGCTGCGCGGCCAGTATCGCCAACAGCTCACCGCCTGGCTGCAGGGTCAGGCGGAGCTGATGGTATTTAACGCCAGCGACCGCTACCGCGCACAAATGGAAAAGACCGAGCTGAGCTGGCAGGATGCACAGCGGCGCCAGGCCGAGCTGACCGCGCTTTCGCAGGCGGTAATGCTGTTAATCGGTGGCATCGCCGTGGTGGCCATGCTCTGGCTGGCCTCAGACGGCGTCGGCGGCAATAGTCAGCCCGGGGCGCTGATCGCGCTATTCGTATTCTGCGCGCTGGCGGCTTTTGAAGCCCTGGCGCCAGTCACTGGCGCTTTCCAGCATTTAGGCCAGGTGATGGCCTCCGCGCGGCGGATCTCGCAGATTACCGACCAGCAGCCGGAGGTCACCTTTGTCGAAGATGAAGCCAGTCCGCCAGCGCAGGTGGCCCTAACGCTTCAGGAGGTCACCTTCCGCTATCCTCAGCAGCCCTCCCCTGCCCTGGAGAATATTTCCCTGCAGATTGCCGCCGGAGAGCACATCGCCATTCTTGGCCGGACCGGCTGCGGAAAATCGACGCTGTTGCAGTTGCTTACCCGCGCCTGGGACCCGTCACAGGGAGAGATTCTGCTCAACAATCAGCCGCTCTCCGGCCTCAGCGAAGCCACTCTGCGGCAGGCAATGAGCGTAGTGCCGCAGCGCGTGCACCTGTTCAGCGCCACCCTGCGCGACAACCTGCTGCTGGCGGCGCCTGAAGCGGATGACGCTCATCTCAGCGCTACCCTTGAGAAGGTGGGCCTCGAAAAACTGCTGCAAGATGGTGGTCTTAACGGCTGGCTGGGCGAAGGCGGGCGTCAGCTCTCCGGCGGCGAACTGCGCCGACTGGCCATTGCCCGCGCGCTGCTCCACGATGCGCCGCTGATGCTGCTCGATGAACCGACAGAAGGTCTGGATGCGGCCACCGAAAGCCAGATCCTGCATCTGTTGGCAGATGTCATGCGCGACAAAACCGTGCTGATGGTGACCCATCGCCTGCGGGGCCTGGCGGGTTTTAATCAGATAATAGTCATGGACAACGGCCAGATAATTGAGCAAGGTAGTCACGCGGAGCTGCTCGCTAAACAGGGCCGGTACTTCCAGTTTAAACAGCGTCTGTAGGCTATTCTATTATCTAATTTTTGCTGATGCGTATTGAGGTTAAAATGCGTCTGGTTCAGCTCTCCCGGCACTCTATCGCCTTCCCCTCTCCGGAAGGCGCCTTGCGAGAACCTAATGGCCTGCTGGCGCTCGGCGGCGATCTGAGCCCCGCGCGGCTGCTGATGGCCTATCAGCGTGGTATTTTTCCCTGGTTTTCCCCTGGCGACCCGATCCTCTGGTGGTCGCCCGACCCCCGGGCGGTACTTTGGCCAGAGCAATTCCATCTCAGCCGCAGCATGAAGCGCTTTCATCAGCGTTCGCCCTACCGGGTCACGCTCAACCACGCCTTTGGCGAAGTGATTGAGGGCTGCGCCAGCGATCGTGACGAAGGCACCTGGATAACCAGCAGTATCGTTCGCGCCTATCACCAGCTGCATGAGCTGGGTCATGCCCACTCCATTGAAGTCTGGCAGGAGAATACCCTGGTGGGAGGAATGTACGGCGTAGCGCAGGGAGCGCTGTTTTGCGGCGAATCGATGTTTAGCCGGGCGGAAAATGCCTCCAAAACCGCGCTGCTGGTATTTTGCCAGGACTTTGCGCACAGCGGCGGTAAATTAATTGACTGTCAGGTACTGAACAACCATACCGCGTCATTAGGCGCAGTGGATATTCCCCGCCGCGATTATCTGGACTATCTGTCGGTATTACGCGGCTACCGACTGCCCGAGCGATTTTGGGTGCCGCGGGTGCTATTTCCTGGCGGATAATAAAATGTTTTCAGCACATTTTGCGTCAGGATGGTATAATTGCGCGGTAGAGTAGCTTCTGCCTGTTGCCCCGCCGCCGTTTGGGAATAATAAGAGTCAGATAACGCCCATCGTTCTGTCACTCCCCTTTACGTTTGCGCCTGTCACGCGGCATGGCCGTGTGTGTCCCGGGCAATGCGCCAAAACTACTTCGGCGATTCATACCCGTCATATTTCCGTAGCCGCTGCGCTGACTATGCGCCTTGCGGCAAGGTGAATGATTCAGGGTAGATACGTAAAACTTTACTTACATGATGAACTTCGGCATTATCTTGCCGGTTCAAAACTACGGTAGTGATACCCCAGAGGACTAGATGGCCAAAGAAGACAATATTGAAATGCAGGGCACCGTACTTGAAACGTTGCCTAACACTATGTTCCGCGTAGAACTGGAAAACGGTCACGTGGTAACCGCGCATATCTCCGGTAAAATGCGTAAAAACTACATCCGCATTCTGACGGGCGACAAAGTGACTGTTGAGCTGACCCCGTACGACCTGAGCAAAGGCCGCATTGTCTTCCGTAGTCGCTGATTGTTTTCGCCCTTAAGGCGTCAGATGCTGAAGGCCGGGATAATTCCCGGTCTTTTCATTTCTGCCGTCAGCAAAAAAAAAAA
>NZ_GL882738.1:23466-26716 GCF_000195655.1 Klebsiella sp. MS 92-3 | reverse complement strand
TTTTTTTACATTGAAGATATCGCCTTAGTGGGCCGCTTCCGGTTTGTGCTTCGGCGCGCTCTGGAAGTCGTAAGTCAGCGTATTTTTGTCGCTGTCCAGAGAGACAGTGACCTGACCACCGTCGACCAGCGAGCCAAACAGCAGTTCGTTCGCCAGCGGTTTTTTCAGGTTGTCCTGAATGACGCGTCCCATTGGACGTGCCCCCATCGCCCGATCGTAGCCTTTCGTCGCCAGCCAGTCGCGCGCTTCCTGACTCACTTCCAGGGAGACGCCTTTCTGGTCCAGCTGGACCTGCAGCTCGACGATAAACTTGTCGACAACCTGATGGATCACCGTGGTAGACAAATGATCGAACCAGATGATGTTGTCGAGGCGGTTACGGAACTCCGGCGTAAAGATCTTTTTGATCTCATCCATCGCATCCGGACTGTTGTCCTGCTGAATAAGGCCAATCGATTTACGCTCGGTTTCCCGCACCCCGGCGTTGGTGGTCATCACCAGCACCACGTTGCGGAAGTCCGCTTTACGGCCGTTATTATCGGTCAGCGTCCCGTTATCCATCACCTGCAGCAGCAGGTTGAACACGTCCGGATGCGCTTTTTCGATCTCATCAAGCAGCAATACCGCGTGCGGATGTTTAATCACCGCATCGGTCAGCAGCCCGCCCTGATCGAAGCCGACGTAGCCCGGAGGCGCCCCGATCAAACGGCTGACGGTATGACGTTCCATATATTCGGACATGTCAAAGCGCAGCAGCTCAATCCCTAACGCCTTCGCCAGCTGGACGGTCACTTCGGTTTTCCCGACCCCGGTCGGCCCGGCGAACAGGAACGATCCCACCGGCTTGTGCTCATGGCCCAGCCCGGCGCGCGCCATTTTAATAGCCTCGGTCAGCGCCTCGATGGCTTTATCCTGTCCAAAGACCAGCATTTTCAGACGGTCGCCCAGGTTTTTCAGCGTGTCGCGATCGCTGCGGGAGACGCTCTTCTCAGGGATCCGCGCAATGCGCGCCACCACTGATTCGATATCCGCCACGTTAACCGTTTTCTTACGCTTGCTGACCGGCATTAAGCGCGCCCGCGCGCCCGCTTCGTCAATGACGTCAATCGCCTTATCCGGCAGATGACGATCGTTAATGTATTTCACCGCCAGTTCAACCGCCGCACGCACCGCTTTGGCGGTATAACGCACATCATGGTGCGCTTCGTACTTCGGCTTCAGGCCGTTGATAATCTGGACCGTCTCTTCCACCGACGGTTCGGTAATATCGATCTTCTGGAAACGGCGGGCCAGCGCACGATCTTTTTCAAAGATGTTGCTGAACTCCTGGTAAGTGGTGGAGCCGATCACCCGGATCTTGCCGCTGGAAAGCAGCGGTTTGATCAGGTTAGCCGCATCGACCTGGCCGCCAGACGCCGCCCCCGCACCGATAATGGTGTGGATTTCATCAATAAACAGGATGCTGTTGGTATCCTGCTCCAGCTGTTTGAGCAACGCTTTGAAGCGTTTTTCAAAATCGCCACGATATTTGGTCCCTGCCAGCAAAGAGCCAATGTCGAGCGAGTAGATAGTGCAGTCGGCCATCACTTCCGGCACATCGCCCTGCACAATACGCCAGGCAAGGCCTTCGGCGATCGCGGTTTTACCGACGCCGGATTCCCCCACCAGCAGCGGGTTATTTTTCCGCCGACGGCACAGGACCTGAATCGCGCGCTCCAGCTCTTTTTCACGGCCGATCAGGGGATCAATACCGCCGACGCGAGCAAGCTGATTGAGGTTGGTGGTGAAGTTTTCCATACGTTCCTCCCCGCCGGCTTGCTCTTCATTGCCAGGCTGGCTTCCGCTGTTATCGGAAGACTGGCTCGGCTCGTCTTTGCGTGTACCATGAGAAATGAAGTTCACCACATCAAGACGGCTCACTTCATGTTTACGCAGCAGGTAGGCGGCCTGCGACTCCTGCTCGCTGAAAATCGCCACCAGCACGTTGGCGCCGGTCACTTCGCTGCGGCCAGAAGATTGTACGTGGAAGACGGCGCGCTGCAGCACACGCTGGAAGCTTAGCGTCGGCTGGGTGTCGCGCTCTTCTTCCGTGGCTGGCAGAACGGGTGTGGTTTGTTCGATGAAGGCTTCAAGTTCCTGACGCAATGCCACCAGGTCCACTGAACACGCTTCCAGGGCCTCACGGGCCGAGGGGTTGCTTAGCAGAGCCAGCAGCAAGTGCTCGACGGTCATAAACTCATGACGGTGCTCGCGCGCTCTGGCGAAAGCCATATTTAAACTGAGTTCCAGTTCTTGATTGAGCATAGGCACCTCCCCCAATTTTCATGCCTGTATTCAGGCTTTTTCCAGCGTACACAGCAATGGATGCTCGTTCTCCCTCGCGTACTGATTCACCATAGCGACTTTGGTCTCCGCCACTTCCGCGGTAAACACGCCACAAATCGCCTTACCTTCATAGTGAACCGTGAGCATCAGTTGCGTTGCACGTTCAACATCATAAGAAAAGAATTTTTGTAACACGTCAATAACAAACTCCATCGGAGTGTAGTCATCATTGACCAATATCACTTTATACATAGATGGCGGTTTAATCGCATCACGAACTTCGTCGTCAACCAGGTGCTCGAAGTCCAGCCAATCTCTCTTACTCATCGTCAGTGTTCATCATCGGTTGCTGTTGCCAACAGGCGGAGGCCTGTCGATGACCAGAGGTTATGCTCATCACAAATCTACAATAGATCATAGATAACTATCATCTATCGCTTCTATCCGCGACGGCTGTCACATTCCCCGGCAATAGCGTTAACTGCTTCAAATTTTGACGCATTTTTCGCCGTTCCCCCTCCTCAATCGCTTGACGCGTTTTCGTATTTCTCTAAATTGTAGTGGCGAGAGTTGGCGAGCAATTGAACAACTCGTCACTCCACCACCGGTTCATTCCATCTTACTAATAAAGATTTACGAAGGATGTCGAAGTATGGAAATGGGTACTGTTAAGTGGTTCAACAATGCCAAAGGGTTCGGTTTTATCTGCCCTGAGGGCGGCGGCGAAGACATTTTCGCCCATTACTCCACCATCCAGATGGATGGTTACAGAACGCTAAAAGCCGGACAAGCCGTTCGGTTTGATGTTCACCAGGGGCCAAAAGGCAATCACGCCAGCGTGATCGTCCCTGTGGAAGCGGAAACGGCTGCATAACTCTTTTGCTTCATTGTGTACATCCTGCTAATAAAATGCCAGTCCTTCTGA
>NZ_GL882738.1:0-23351 GCF_000195655.1 Klebsiella sp. MS 92-3 | reverse complement strand
TTTTTATTTCCCGCCCCGCCTATTCTCGCGCCAGGGCATCCACCGGATCGAGCCGCGCCGCGTTGCGCGCAGGCAGCCAACCAAACAGCACCCCGGTCAGCGTCGAACAGAGAAACGCCGTCAGCAGCGCCAGCGGAGAAAAACCAATCTCCCAGCCGGGGAGAAACAGCTGTAAAATAAAGGCGATCATCAGCGACAATGCTACGCCCAGCGCGCCACCGACCAGGCAAACCAGCACCGCTTCAATGAGAAACTGCTGCAGCACATCGCTGGCCCGGGCGCCAACCGCCATGCGGATGCCGATCTCCCGGGTTCGTTCGGTCACCGACACCAGCATAATATTCATTACGCCAATCCCGCCGACCACCAGGGCAATCACCGCCACCAATGTCAGGAACAGCTGTAAGGTATGTGTGGTCCTTTCGGCGGTTTTCAAGACGCTGTCCATATTCCAGGTGAATACATCTTTTTTACCATGCCGCAGCTCCAGCAGACGCAGCAGCTGTTTCTCTGCGGTTTCACTGTCGTAGCCTTCATGAACGCGCACAGTGATGGAGTTCAGCCACGACTGGCCCATTACTCTTCCCGCCATGGTGGTGTAGGGCAACCAGACGCGGAGAATTTTGCTGCTGCCGAACATCGACTGTTTTTCATCCGCAACGCCAATCACCGTGGCCGGCATATTGCCCACCAGAATCACCTCTCCCACCACTTTCGCTTTATTGGGAAACAGCTGCCGACGGGTATTGCTGTCGAGCACTACCACCTGTGCCCGACTGTTGAGCTGCAGTTCATTGAAGGTATTGCCTTCGCTAAAGGTCATGCCGTAGACATTAAAATACTGTGGACCGACCCCCTCCGCACTGGCGGCAACGTCAATATTGTTGGCGCGCAGGCGCAGGCTTTTTGAAACCGCCGGCGTGGCGGAGCGCACCCACGGCTGCTTCTGGATCGCCAGCAAATCGTCATACTTCAGCGCCTGCTGATAGCGCGGGTCGTCGTCGCCAAAATCCTTACCAGGATACACATCAATGGTATTGGTGCCGATGGCGCGAATATCCGCCAGCACCATCTGCTTGGCGGCATCCCCCACCACCACGATCGACACCACCGAGGCAATACCGATAATAATCCCGAGCATGGTCAGCAGGGTACGCATTTTATTCGCCGCCATCGCTCGCCAGGCCATCACCAGCGCTTCGCGAAAGCCGCTGGTAAACTGACGCCACGCCGAAGGCTCCGCCTGCGGACGGGCGCGGAGTCCGCCGCCCTGGCGGCTGGCGGGCGGGTTGCGGACGATCTCGCCATCGCGGATCTCGACGATCCGCTCCGCCTGAGCGGCGACCTGCGGATCGTGGGTCACAATGATGACCGTATGCCCCTGCGCTTTTAGCTGGTGCAGGATCGCCATTACCTCTTCGCCGGAATGGCTGTCCAGCGCGCCGGTCGGTTCATCAGCGAGGATCACCTCCCCGCCATTCATCAGGGCGCGGGCGATACTGACCCGCTGCTGCTGACCGCCGGACAACTGTGACGGTTGATAGTCGGCGCGCTCGCCCAGCCCCAGCCGCACCAGCAGCTCATGAGCGCGCGCCAGGCGCGCGCGCCGTTCACTGCCGGCCTACACCGCCGGCACTTCGACATTCTGCGCGGCGGTCAGATGGGACAGCAAATGGTAGCGTTGAAAGATAAAGCCAAAGTGTTCCCGCCGCAGACGGGCCAGAGCATCGCCATCCAGCTGCGCGATATCGGTTCCCGCTACCCGATAGGTGCCGCTGGTGGGTTTGTCGAGGCAGCCAAGGATATTCATCAGCGTCGATTTTCCCGAGCCGGAGGCCCCGACGATCGCCACCATCTCACCCGCATGGATGCTGAGGGTGATCCCCTTCAGGACCTCAACGCTGCCGTCGCCGGAAGGATAGCTGCGACGTATATCTCGCAGCTCAAGCAGCGCCGTCATTTTGCCGCCCCGCTCGCGCTCTCGCCGACGATCACTTCGTCGCCCTCTTCCAGACCTTGCACCACTGCGACGTCGGTATCATTGCGGGCGCCAATGATAACCTCACGCTCTTTGACCTCACCGGTGCGCAACAGTCGAACGTGGTAGCGGTTATCGCCTACCGCGTCGCCCAGGGCGCTCAGCGGGATAGTAATCACGTTCTTCACCTCAGCCAGCTGAATGTGCACCTGCGCGGTCATGTCGAGGCGCAGGATCCCCTGCGGGTTCGGTACCTCGAAGCGGGCATAATAGAAGATGGCGTCATTCACTTTTTCCGGCGTCGGCAGAATGTCTTTCAGTTTACCTTCATAACGGGTAAGCGGGTCGCCCAGCACGGTAAACCACGCTTTTTGCCCCGGTCTGAGGTGGATGACATCCGCCTCAGAGACCTGCGCTTTAACCAGCATGGTGCTGAGATCCGCCAGCGTCAGAATGTTAGGCGCCTGCTGGGCGGCGATCACTGTCTGTCCCTGCAGGGTGGTAATTTGCGTCACTTCGCCGGCCATCGGCGCCAGGATCCGCGTGTAATCGAGGTTGGTCTTCGCCGTATCGAGCGTCGCCTGGTTACGCTTTATTTGCGCTTCAATAGTGCCGATCTGCGCCTGTTTCACCGCCAAATCGGTGGCCGCGGTATCAAGGTCCTGCCGCGAGACCAGCTGGCGCTGCGCCAGCTGCTGCTGACGGGCCAGAGTCACTTGCGCCAGTTTGCTCTCCGCGCGCGCCTGATTGAGCTGGGCGCGCAGCTCCATGAGCGTCGCTTCCACCTCTTTAATCTGGTTTTGCGCCTGCTCCGGATCGATAACCCCCAGCAACTGATCCTTTTTAACCTTATCGCCAATATTGACGTGCAGCGTTTTCAGCTGTCCGCTGACCTGGGCGCCGACGTCAACTTTTCGCAGGGCATCCAGTTTGCCAGTGGCCAGCACGCTCTGCTGAAGATCCCCTTTGCGAACTACCAGCGTCTGGTAGTTCGGCAGCGGCGCATTGAGGATCCGCCATCCCCAGATAGCCAGCCCCAGCACAACGATCGCCAACAGCCACCAGACGGTCCTGCGTTTTCCCTTCACTTTCATATTCCGATTCCTGCTGTTTCCCTGCCGCTCCAGGCGGTGATTCTATCGAAACCCGTTGGCAACAGGACACCCATTTTTCGCGTCAATGAGGTTTTGTTTAGCTGCCGGAGAGCTTTGTGCCGCCGTAAATGACGACGGCGGTGAGATTAATCGGCACGACCGCGGGCTAGCCACAGCACCCGTGAGAACATTTTCTTCAGCAGCGTCGGCACAGCGTCCACGCCACGGCGGCCGGCCTCCATCGCCACCTCAATCGCCAGGTCCGGCTTGGATGAGCGATGGATGGCTTTGGTGATCACCCGCCGCATATTCATCGGGACATTATCCGGGATCTGCGCCACCCGATGATAAACGTCATCAAATCCCTGACGATACATAAAGTGTTCCATATCCAGCGCCGGCAGACTGGTCAGATGGTCGCGCTCCAGCTCGCGATCGTTATTAAGCAGACCTCGTACCGTCGCGGCATATTTTTTCCCCGCCTCATCGCCGTCCACCAGCACGTGCCACTGGATCCCCATCCGGCGGGCAAACTTGATCAATGGCTTCAGGCCGGACTGGGCGAATTCGATCACCTTAACCCCTTCAGCATCAAAATGATGACCGCACTGCCGGGCCAGTTCGTTGATAACCCAGGTTTCCGTCTCTCCCTCCACCAGCAACCAGCAGCGGGCGAAGAGCGATGAGGCGCGATTGAAGCGGATGTGAAAAGCAATGCGCCGGCTCTCTTCGGCATTCATTCCGCCCGGCCCCAACCGCCACGCCGATACCCGCGTCGACTCACGCACCAGCCGGCAGACCTGCTCTACCGGCGTCAGGGACAGCAGCTCTCCGGAGTTGGTGGTGGTCACACGCTGCAGCGGCAACAAATTCAGCAGGTGCCAGGCAACGGAAAGCATGATCGGATGCAGACGGGTCTCGGGATCTTCAATCAACAGCAGCGGTCGCGCGTCGCGATCGAGGCGCACCGTCCCTTTCGCCTGCAGAAGGGTGGCAAACAGCCCCAGCAGGATCACCCGATGGCTGCGCCCGCCGGGCTTGTCGATCATCCGGTTGATAATATCCAGATAACGCCAACTGCGCTGTTCATCATGGGAGCGCCGCCGCATCAGGCGATGCCGCGTCTGAGCGCTGCTTTGCTCGGCAAAGTAATGCTCAAGCAGTTGCACCATGGCCGATAGCCCCTGACGGATCTGACCGTCCGATAAATTTTGCGGATGGCTGACCAGTTCGCGGGAGAGAAAATCCAGCTGACGGGCGGTGATCTCTATCTGCGGCGAGTGCGGTACCGTCCCGTTATGGATGCGGCGCATAAAGCGCGCATCGCGCAGGCGCAGCACCGGCATCAAACGCACCAGGTGTCGGGCCAGCTCATCAATCTCCTCCAGCACCAACGCTTCGCCTTCACCATCGATAAAGCTCCGCAGGGTCATCACGCTGTCATCTTCGGCCAGCTCGCCCTCCAGGCGATAGAACACCCGGTGATACCCGTCATCGCAAGGCACCCAGCAGCGCTGAAGCGGACGGAAACGCCGGACCCGATGGCGGCCTGGCTCCGTTTCGCGGAAGGTCAGGATAATATGCAAATGGTGTTCGCGCCCCTGGATGTCGCCCGGGGGAAACCAGAAATCATCGCGAACAAAGTGATAAAGATCGAACTCCGGCGACAAAAGCAGGGTCAGCGCATCAAGCAGACTGGACTTCCCCCACGCGTTCTCCCCGATCAGGACGTTATTTTGCTCCAGCATCAACGACAAACGATTGATACCGCGAAAACCGACGATTTCTACGCGCTCAAGAAGCATATCCCCTCCGCTACACCACCACTCTCCTTCAGTAATCAACAGTATAGCGAGGGCGGAGGCAAGATGACACTCTGCTTAATCGCATCCGTGGCTCATATTCAGCGGATTAAATATATTCATAAAATTACTCACTTATCGCCTATTACCGGCTGTTGATTATTCATCAAACAAAATAGTTTTATTTCAGGCGTTATGATCTACACTATTGATAATCTTCCATGGATAAAGGAAAGGCTAAACTGGCAAAAGGAATCCACTCACCTTGCCCTAAATCAAATAATATCAATATATTTAACTGGCTCCGGGATGGCGATTATCTCTAGAATAACGCCGCTTTATTTTTATCGTCATCCCTTATCACGACAAATAAAGACCGGCACGGTCCGCTCGTGCGCGTAAACAATTTAATTGAGGTGGTTATGTTCAGAAAATTAGCAGCCGAATGCTTCGGCACCTTCTGGCTTGTATTTGGCGGCTGCGGTAGCGCCGTGCTCGCCGCGGCTTTCCCCGAGCTGGGTATTGGTTTTGCCGGCGTCGCGCTGGCATTTGGCTTAACGGTATTAACCATGGCGTTTGCGGTCGGCCATATTTCCGGGGGGCATTTCAACCCGGCGGTCACCTTAGGCCTGTGGGCCGGCGGCCGTTTTCCGGCAAAAGAGGTCATTGGCTATATTATCGCTCAGGTGGTCGGCGGAATTATTGCCGCGGCGGTGCTGTACGTGGTTGCCAGCGGTAAAGCCGGCTTTGATGCCGCCGCCAGCGGCTTCGCCTCCAACGGCTATGGCGAACACTCCCCGGGCGGCTTCTCTATGCTGTCGGCTATCGTCATTGAAATTGTCCTGACCTGCGGCTTCCTGCTGGTTATTCATGGCGCGACCGATAAACATGCGCCGGCGGGCTTTGCCCCCATCGCCATCGGCCTGGCGCTGACCCTCATCCATTTGATCAGCATTCCAGTCACCAACACCTCGGTCAACCCGGCGCGCAGCACCGCGGTGGCAATTTTCCAGGGCGGCTGGGCGCTGCAGCAGCTGTGGCTGTTCTGGGTCATGCCAATCGTCGGCGGGATCCTCGGCGGCGTGCTGTATCGCACCCTGCTGGAAAAACGCGATTAACGCTTTTCAAAGCCCGGGTCTCCGGGCTTTTTCTTTCTGGCGACAGCTTTACTCGGCCCGGTGATTTGGGTAGTGTCATGGGCGCTATTCTCATCATGCAAGGGCTGCATCGTTCATGTTTTCGGGACTCTTTATTATTCTGTTGCCGCTGGTCGTCGGCTATTTACTGCCTCTTCGTCACTCCTCCGCGCTAAAGCTGATAAACCGCATGCTCAGCTGGATTGTCTATGTAATCCTTTTTTTTATGGGTATCAGCCTGGCGTTCCTCGACAATCTGGCCAGCAACCTGCTGGCAATATTGCATTACGCCGCGGTGAGCGTGGTTATCATTTTACTGTGTAATATCGCCGCACTGCTGTGGCTGGAAAGTAAAATGCCATGGCGCAGTCAGCATCGTCAGGAGAAATTACCCTCGCGCCTGGCCATGGCCCTGGAATCGCTGCAGCTGTGCGGTGTGGTCGTGCTCGGTTTTCTGCTCGGTCTGACCAGACTGCCTTTTTTACAGCACGCGACAGAAGCCAGCGAATATACGTTGATTTTTCTCCTGTTCCTCGTTGGTATCCAATTACGCAATAATGGAATGAGTCTGCGACAAATAGTCCTTAACCGCCGGGGAATGATCGTCGCCGTGGTGGTTACGGCCAGTTCATTACTCGGCGGGATACTTAACGCCTTTATTCTCGGTCTGCCGTTAAAGACCGGTCTGGCAATGGCCAGCGGTTTCGGCTGGTATTCGCTCTCCGGTATTTTACTCACCGAATCCTTTGGCCCGGTCATCGGTAGCGCGGCGTTCTTTAACGATCTCTGTCGCGAGCTGCTGGCCATCATGTTAATTCCGGGCCTTATTCGCCGCAGCCGCTCCACGGCGCTGGGGCTATGCGGCGCCACCTCGATGGACTTCACCTTACCGGTACTGCAGCGTTCCGGCGGCGTCGAAATCGTCCCTGCCGCCATCGTGCACGGTTTTCTGCTTAGTTTGCTGGTCCCGATCCTGATCGCCTTTTTTACCGCCTGAGCACCCGCTGGCGGCAGCCCTCCTGCCGCCAAATTTGCGCTAAATCAATCTCCCTTTAAGTTGTCTTAGAAATACCTTTTCACCCGTTGCCGCGCGGCATAACCTTAAACATGTATATCAAATATAACTTTAAAGGTGTGACTATGTTTTGTGTGCAATGTGAACAAACCATTCGTACCCCAGCCGGCAACGGCTGCTCTTACGCGCAGGGGATGTGCGGTAAAACAGCGGAAACCTCGGACCTGCAGGATCTGCTGATTGCGTCACTGCAAGGCCTGTCCGCCTGGGCGCTTAAAGCGCGCGAATATGGCATTATCGATCATCAGGTCGACAGCTTTGCCCCCCGCGCCTTCTTCTCCACCCTGACTAACGTTAACTTCGATTCCCCGCGCATCGTCGGCTACGCCCGCCAGGCAATTGCCTTGCGTGAGGCGCTGAAAGCGCAATGCCTGGCGATCGATGCCAGCGCCGCGGTCGACAGCCCGGTCGCCGACCTGCAGCTGGTCAGCGACGATCTGGGCGACCTGCAGCGTCAGGCGGCGGACTATACCCCGAATAAAGATAAAGCCGCCATCGGCGAAAATATTCTCGGTCTGCGCCTGCTGTGCCTGTACGGTCTGAAGGGTGCGGCGGCCTATATGGAGCACGCCCACGTGCTCGGCCAGTACGACAACGCTATCTATGCCCAGTACCATAAAATCATGGCATGGCTGGGCACCTGGCCTGCGGATATGAATGCGCTGCTCGAATGTTCGATGGAAATCGGCCAGATGAACTTCAAAGTGATGAGCATCCTCGACGCCGGTGAAACGACCAAATACGGCCATCCGACGCCGACTCAGGTCAACGTTAAAGCCACCGAAGGGAAGTGCATCCTGATCTCCGGCCACGATCTGAAGGATCTGTATAACCTGCTGGAGCAGACGGAAGGCACCGGCGTCAACGTCTATACTCATGGCGAAATGCTGCCGGCTCACGGCTATCCGGAGCTGCGTAAATTCAAACATCTGATTGGCAACTACGGCAGCGGCTGGCAAAACCAGCAGGTGGAGTTCGCCCGCTTCCCGGGCCCCATCGTGATGACCTCTAACTGCATCATCGACCCGACCGTCGGCGCCTACGACGACCGCATCTGGACTCGCAGCATCGTCGGCTGGCCGGGTGTGAACCATCTGGAAGGCGAAGACTTCTCCCCGGTCATTGCCCAGGCGCAGCAGATGGCGGGCTTCCCGTACAGCGAAATCCCGCATCTGATCACCGTCGGCTTTGGCCGTCAGACCCTGCTTGGCGCGGCGGATACGCTGATCGATCTGGTCAGTCGTGAAAAACTGCGCCATATCTTTCTCGTCGGCGGCTGCGACGGCGCCCGCGGGGAGCGTAACTACTTCACCGATTTCGCCACCAGCGTGCCGGATGACTGCCTGATCCTGACCCTGGCCTGTGGTAAATACCGCTTCAACAAACTGGACTTTGGCGATATCGAAGGGCTGCCGCGCCTGGTCGACGCCGGGCAGTGTAATGACGCTTACTCGGCGATTATTCTGGCGGTCACGCTGGCGGAGAAACTAGGCTGTGGCGTCAACGATCTGCCGCTGTCGCTGGTGCTCTCCTGGTTCGAACAGAAAGCGATCGTCATCCTGCTGACGCTGCTGTCGCTGGGTGTGAAAAACATCGTCACCGGTCCGACGGCGCCTGGTTTCTTCACCCCGGATCTGCTGGCGGTCCTCAATGAGAAGTTTGGTCTGCGTTCCGTGACCACCGTGGAACAAGATATGCAGCAGCTGCTGAGCGCTTAAGGAGTCCCTGATGACTATGCCAACCTCCCAGTGCCCGTGGCGGATGCAGGTTCACCACATTCACCAGGAAACCCCGGACGTGTGGACCCTTTCGCTGCTGTGCCACGATTACTATCCGTACCGCGCTGGCCAGTACGCTCTGGTTAGCGTGCGTAACTCGGCGGAAACGCTGCGCGCCTATACCCTCTCCTCGACGCCGGGGGTCAGCGAATACATTACGCTGACCGTTCGCCGTATTGACGAGGGTACGGGTTCGCAGTGGTTGACCCGCGAGGTCAAACGCGGCGATTACCTTTGGCTGTCCGATGCGATGGGCGAGTTTACCTGCGACGATAAAGCGGAAGATAAATTCCTGCTGCTGGCCGCCGGTTGCGGCGTGACACCGATCATGGCGATGCGCCGCTGGCTGGCTAAGTATCGACCGCAGGCCGACGTACAGGTGATTTATAACGTGCGTTCGCCGGAAGATGTAATCTTTGCCGAAGAGTGGCGCAACTACCCGGTCACCCTGGTAGCGGAGCACAATGCGACGCATGGTTTTGTCGCCGGCCGTCTGACCCGGGAGCTGCTGCAGAGCGTGCCGGATTTAGCCAGCCGCACCGTGATGACCTGCGGCCCGGCGCCTTATATGGAGAAGGTCGAGCAGGATGTTGCCGCCCTGGGCGTCACCCGCTTCTTTAAGGAAAAATTCTTCACCCCGGTGGCTGAGGCCGCCACCAGCGGGCTGAAATTTACTAAACTGCAGCCGGCGCGCGAGTTTTACGCGCCGGTGGGCACCACGCTGCTCGACGCGCTGGAGAGCAATAAAGTGCCGGTGACCGTCGCCTGCCGCGCCGGCGTCTGCGGCTGCTGCAAAACCAAAGTGGTTTCCGGGAAGTACAGCGTCACCAGCACCATGACGCTGACCGACGCCGAAATCGCCGACGGCTATGTGCTGGCCTGCTCCTGTCATCCGCAGAGCGATCTGGTTCTCGCCTGAGGTCAAAATCCCCGGTGGCGCTACCGCTTACCGGGGCTACATCGCTGTGCGATTTGGTAGCCCGGAGAAGGCGCAATGCGCCGCCTCCGGGAAAATCCCTGGCGACAATAAACAAACGCTCAGGCGACATGAGATAAACGCTTTCCCGGACTGAAAAAATTGCAAATCGCCAACAGTATCGACTTTACGCCCCAGGACGAATGAGGCATTTTTACCGCCAGGCCGACTGACCGGCCAGCGAATAACGCCCCGCGCCGAGTAGCGCAATCGCCAGTGCGCCAACAAAGAAATAGACCAGATTCTCAATGGCCCACGCTCCCACCGCATCAAGCGCAAACGTCTTATCTAAGCCGACCATCAGCCACGCCACCACCATGGTGAACGCCAGCACCAACGCCGCCGGGCGGGTCAGGACGCCGAGAATTAACAAGCAGGGAGCGACCACTTCCCCCACCAGCACACCGTAGGCGATAAACCCGGGCAATCCCTGCGCCGCCAGCATCCCGCTAATGCCATCCACACCATCTATCAGCTTATGGATTCCATGGAAAAGCATTAAGCCGCCGACGGCAAGTCGTAACAAGAGTTTACCGGCGTCATCATGTGACAGCCTGCGATTTACTGTGTTTAACAATCCTTTAACCATTTGATGTGCATCCTGTTTTGCATCCTGTGTACTTCCTGAGTATGCGCAGCCGGAGAGGAATAAAACCAGCAAAAAATCAGGGGTAATCGGTTACATTGCGGTCAGTTTCATCTAAGCTTGAAGGCGTTATCAAAAAAAGGAGATGGAGATCATGAAACAGACCGTGGCGGCATACATTGCCAAAACGCTGGAACAGGCCGGCGTGAAACGTATCTGGGGCGTCACCGGAGATTCCCTCAATGGATTGAGCGATAGCCTTAACCGCATGGGCACCATCGACTGGATGCCCACCCGGCACGAAGAGGTCGCCGCTTTCGCCGCTGGCGCGGAAGCGCAGCTGACCGGCGAGCTGGCGGTCTGCGCCGGCTCCTGCGGACCGGGCAACCTGCATCTGATTAACGGTTTGTTTGACTGTCATCGCAACCATGTCCCGGTGCTGGCCATCGCCGCCCACATCCCATCCAGCGAAATCGGCAGCGGCTATTTTCAGGAAACCCATCCTCAGGAGCTGTTCCGCGAGTGCAGCCATTACTGCGAACTGGTCTCCACGCCGGAACAGATCCCGCAGGTGCTGGCAGTGGCGATGCGTAAGGCAGTGATTAACCGCGGCGTCTCGGTGGTGGTGCTACCCGGCGATGTGGCACTGAAGGCCGCCCCGGAAAGCGCCAGCAGCCACTGGTATCATGCGCCGCTGCCGACGGTCACCCCGGCGGAAGAAGAGTTGCGCAAGCTGGCGCAGCTTATTCGCTACTCCAGCAATATCGCGCTCATGTGCGGCAGCGGTTGCGCCGGCGCCCACCAGGAACTGGTGGAGTTCGCAGCCAAAATTAAAGCCCCCATCGTCCACGCCCTGCGCGGCAAAGAGCACGTGGAGTACGACAACCCGTACGATGTGGGCATGACCGGGCTGATTGGCTTCGCTTCTGGCTTCCACACCATGATGAACGCCGATACCCTGATCCTGCTGGGTACCCAGTTCCCCTATCGCGCCTTCTACCCAACCGACGCGAAAATTATCCAGATCGACATCAACCCCGGCAGCATCGGCGCACACAGTAAGGTCGACATGGCGCTGGTGGGCGATATTAAATCGACGCTGAAGGCGCTGCTGCCGCTGCTGGAAGAGAAAACCGATCGCCACTTCCTCGATAAGGCGCTGGAGCACTATCGCGACGCGCGAAAAGGGCTCGACGATCTGGCTAAACCCAGCGATAAAGCCATTCACCCGCAATATCTGGCGCAGCAGATCAGTCATTTTGCCGATGAAGATGCCGTTTTCACCTGTGATGTCGGCACCCCGACCGTCTGGGCGGCACGCTATCTCAAAATGAATGGTAAACGCCGCCTGCTGGGCTCGTTCAACCACGGCTCAATGGCCAACGCCATGCCGCAGGCCATCGGCGCCAAGGCCACTGCGCCGGAGCGGCAGGTAGTGGCCATGTGCGGCGACGGCGGGTTCAGCATGCTGATGGGCGATTTTCTGTCGCTGGCGCAGATGAAGCTGCCGGTGAAGATTGTCATCTTTAACAACAGCGTGCTGGGCTTCGTGGCGATGGAAATGAAGGCCGGGGGCTATCTCACCGACGGTACGGAGCTCCACGATACCAACTTCGCCCGCATCGCCGAGGCCTGCGGTATCAAAGGTATACGCGTTGAAAAAGCCTCCGAGGTGGATGAAGCGCTGCAGACCGCCTTCCGCACCGACGGTCCGGTGCTGGTCGACGTCGTCGTCGCCAAAGAGGAACTGGCGATCCCGCCGCAGATCAAGCTGGAGCAGGCCAAAGGCTTTAGCCTGTATATGCTGCGGGCGATCATCAGCGGGCGCGGCGATGAGGTCATCGAACTGGCGAAAACCAACTGGCTCAGGTAAAACAGAAGCAATACGTTGAACCAGACCAAGGAAAAGCCGTGATCGATTTACGCAGTGATACCGTTACCCGTCCCGGGCGCGCCATGCTGGAGGCCATGATGGCCGCCCCGGTCGGGGACGATGTGTATGGCGACGACCCTACCGTCAATGAACTGCAGCGCTATGCCGCCGACCTGGCCGGCAAAGAAGCGGCGCTATTTCTACCCACCGGCACCCAGGCCAACCTCGTTGGCCTGCTCAGCCATTGCCAGCGCGGCGAAGAGTATATCGTCGGCCAGGGGGCGCATAACTATCTGTACGAAGCCGGCGGCGCGGCGGTCCTCGGCAGTATTCAGCCGCAGCCGATCGACGCCGCGGCGGATGGTTCGCTGCCGCTGGATAAAGTGGCGGCGAAAATCAAACCCGACGATATCCATTTTGCCCCCACCCGCCTGCTGAGCCTGGAAAACACCCATAACGGTAAGGTGCTGCCGCGCGACTATCTGCAGGAAGCCTGGGCGTTTACCCGCCAGCGCAATCTGGCGCTGCACGTCGACGGCGCGCGCATCTTTAACGCCGTGGTGGCCTACGGCTGCGAGTTACGTGATATCGCCCAATACTGCGACTCCTTCACCATCTGCCTGTCAAAGGGGCTTGGCGCTCCGGTAGGCTCGCTGCTGCTCGGCAGCGAGGCGTACATTCGCCGCGCCGTCCGCTGGCGGAAAATGGTCGGCGGCGGGATGCGCCAGGCGGGCATCCTGGCCGCCGCCGGGCTGTACGCGCTGAAAAATAACGTGCAGCGCCTGCAGGAGGATCATGACAACGCCGCGTGGATGGCGGAGCAGCTGCGCGCTATCGGCGCCGACGTCACCCGTCACGATACCAACATGCTGTTCGTTCGCGTCGGCGAAGAGCAGGCCCCGGCGCTCGGCAAGTTTATGCAGGCGCAGGGGGTATTGATTAACGCCTCGCCTGTTGTCCGTCTGGTCACTCACCTGGATGTCAACCGTCAGCAGCTGAGCGAGGTGGTCGCCCACTGGCAGGCTTTTTTACAACGCTAAGGAGTCAGGCGTGTCGCAATCAGTTCTGGTGCTCGGCGCCAGCGGCTATATTGGCCAGCATTTGGTGCGCGCATTAAGCGCGCGGGGCTATCCGGTGCTGGCGGCGGCACGCCATATCGACCGATTGCAAAAACTCGCTTTGCCCGGCGTTACCTGCCGGTCAGTCGATCTCAATCAGCCGCAGGACCTGCCTGCGCTACTCACCGGTATCGATACCCTTTATTATCTGGTCCACGGCATGGGCGAAGGCGGTGATTTTATCGCCCATGAGCGGCGGGTGGCGACGTATGTGCGCGATGCCCTGCGTCAGTCATCAGTGCGCCAGGTGATATTTCTCAGTTCGCTGCAGGCCCCGGCGCAGGAGCAGTCCGACCATCTGCGCGCTCGTCAGATTACCGGCGATCTCCTGCGTGAGTCGGGCGTGCCGGTGACCGAGCTGCGGGCCGGGATTATCGTCGGCGCCGGCTCCGCCGCCTTCGAGGTGATGCGCGACATGGTTTATAACCTGCCGGTGCTAACCCCTCCGCGCTGGGTACGTTCGCGTACCACCCCTGTCGCGCTGGAAAACCTGCTCGTTGACCTGGTTGAGCTGCTGAATCATCCCTCCGACATGCACCGCGTCTTCGAAGCCGCCGGTCCGGAGGTGTTAAGCTATCAGCAGCAGTTCATTCGCTTTATGGCCGTCAGCGGTAAACATCGCCCGCTCATTCCCATTCCCCTGCCGACGCGCTGGATCTCGGTGTGGTTCCTCAATGTCATCACCTCGGTGCCGCCGACCATCGCCAAGGCGCTGATTCAGGGGCTGAAGCACGATCTAATCGCTGACGATCGGGCGCTGCGGGCGCTGATCCCGCAAACGCTGATCCCCTTCGATCAGGCGGTTCGCCGCACCCTGAAAGAAGAAGAGCAGTTAGTAAACTCCAGCGACTGGGGCTACGACGATCAGGCTTTCGCCCGCTGGCGACCGGAGTACGGCTACTATCCGAAGCAGGCAGGTTGCACCGTCGCCACTCAGGCAAGCCGCCAGGCCCTGTGGCAGGTCGTTAACCAAATCGGCGGTGAAGAGGGGTATTTTTTCGGCAATCTGCTGTGGAAAACCCGCGGCGCGATGGATCTGCTGGTCGGCCACCGGCTGGCCAAAGGGCGGCCGCAGCGCGCTTATCTGCAAACCGGCGATACGGTCGACAGCTGGAAGGTAATTATCGTGGAGGAAGAAAAACAGCTCACCCTGCTATTCGGTATGAAAGCGCCCGGGCTGGGCCGATTAAGCTTTACCATTAACGATAAAGGCGATCGTCGTGAACTGGACGTGCGCGCCTGGTGGCACCCGCACGGTATGCCAGGCCTGATCTACTGGCTGCTGATGATCCCGGCGCACCTGTTTATTTTCCGCGGTATGGCGCAACGCATCGCCCGGCTGGCCGAACAAATCTCAGGCAGAGTCGAAGGATAAGCGTTATTCTTTCATGATTCTCATTGCATAGTCGGGAGAATCACGGAAAAATGCGCACGAAATTCTTTTCTGGGACAGTAGAGTGATATGAAGGTACTGGTTACCGGTGCGACCAGCGGATTAGGCCGCAACGCAGTGGAATATCTGCGCAACAAGGGCATCAGCGTGCGAGCGACCGGGCGCAACGAAGCGATGGGCAAGCTTCTGAGCAAAATGGGGGCGGAATTCATCCCGGCAGATTTAACCGAGCTGGTCTCTTCGCAGGCTAAAGTGATGCTCGCCGGTATCGATACCCTATGGCACTGCTCCAGCTTTACCTCGCCATGGGGCACTCAGCAGGCTTTCGATCTCGCTAACGTCCGCGCCACCCGTCGTCTGGGCGAATGGTCAGTGGCATGGGGAGTGCGCAATTTCGTCCATATCTCTTCGCCATCGCTCTATTTTGATTATCACCATCATCGTGATATCCAGGAAGATTTCCGTCCACACCGCTTCGCCAACGAGTTTGCCCGCAGCAAGGCGGCCAGCGAGGAGGTGATCAACCTGCTGGCGCAGGCCAACCCGCATACCCGTTTTACCATTCTGCGGCCGCAGAGCCTGTTTGGGCCGCACGACAAAGTCTTTATCCCCCGGCTGGCGCAAATGATGCAGCATTATGGCAGCGTCCTGCTCCCGCGCGGCGGCAGCGCGCTGGTCGACATGACCTATTATGAAAACGCCGTACATGCGATGTGGCTGGCGAGCCAGCCGGCCTGCGATCATCTTCCCTCCGCCCGCGCGTGGAATATCAGCAACGGCGAACCGCGCACCTTGCGGAGCATCGTGCAGAAATTGATCGACGAGCTCGGTATCAAATGCCGGATCCGCTCAGTTCCCTATCCGATGCTGGATATTATCGCCCGCAGCATGGAGCGCTTTGGCGATAAAACCGCCAAAGAACCCGCGTTTACCCACTACGGCGTCTCCAAGCTTAACTTTGATTTTACGCTCGATATCACCCGCGCGCAGGACGAGCTGGGCTATCAGCCGGTGGTGACGCTTGACGACGGCATCGTGCGCACCGCCGCCTGGCTTCGCGACCACGGTAAACTACACCGCTAACCCTGGCCATATTTTTCTAACAGCGCCTCGGCTATCGCTTCGGTTTGCGCATCCGCTACCCCATCCCAGCGCTGCGGACGGAAGTGCATCTGGAAGGCGATAATCACCCGCTTCTTCTGCGCGGGGGTCATCTCCGACGTCACCTGATAGCCATAGCGCGAGAGCAAATCCAGTACGATTTCGGGGTCCACTGGCTCGCTGGCCGGCCGCCCGTTGAGATAAAAGGCCACCCGCTGCTCGTCAGGCCAGGCGCCGATCCCCTGCTGCGCCAGCTGTTGCCAGGGGAATAACGGCCCCGGATCGTCTTTGCGCTGCGGGGCGATATCCGCATGGGCGACCACATTCTGCGGCGCGATGTGGTAGCGGGCGATGATATCGCGCGCCAGCGGGATCAGAGCCGCAATCTGTTCCGGATGAAAGGGGGTAAAACTTTTGACGCCCGCCGTCTTCTGCCAGCCGCGGTTCTCCAGCTCAATGCCAATGGAGGTATCGTTAATGCGCGTACTGCCGCGCCAGTAGCTTACCCCGGCGTGCCAGGCTAAATCCTCTTCCGGCACCAGCTGCCAGATCCGCGGTTTATGCTGATAACGCGGGGGCTGTTCAGGAATTAAATAGTGGGAGCTGACCTCTTTATCGGTCAACGTGGCCAGCGAGACATCAAAATTGTCAGCCGTATAGTGGATCACTAACACCTTTATTCGCGGATAGGCAGCCTGCGCCGGATGACGGGTGTCCAGCTGGTATCCGTCGCGATCGATAATGCCCTTTTCCCCAGCGCAGCCGGTCAGCAGCAGCGCCAGCAGCACGATCCGCATCATCCGTTTCATCCCTTCTCCCTTGCCCGGCAGCGTCTCCGGGTTAATAAGACCATTGATTACGTCCTTTATTTTTCGCCTGATACAGCGCACTGTCCGCCCGGGCGATCAGCGTCTCTATCGGGACCGTGCCATCGGAGGCGACGATCCCGATACTCACGGTGACCTCCGACGCCACCGCCGAAGCGGCGTGCGGTAGGCCTGCCTCGCGGATCTTCTGCTGAATGCGCTCGGCAATAGCGGTGGCATGCGCTAAGGACACCCCGGGCAACACGACGACAAACTCTTCGCCGCCGTAGCGAGCCACCAGATCGCCCTCCGCCCGGACCGCCATTTTAAGCACCTGCGCGACAGAAGATAAGCACTCATCACCAGCCTGATGGCCATAGCGATCGTTATAGCGCTTAAAATAATCGACATCGATCATCATCAGCGCCAGCGGCGTTTTTTGCTGCCAGATCGCCGCCAGGTAAGCATTGAGCGCCCGACGGTTAGCGGTTCCGGTTAAGGCATCCTGGTTGGCGATACTTTCCAGCCGCTGAATAAGCTGCATATTCTCCTGGTGGGTATCCCAGGCTTCGTCATACCAGCGCTGCAAAATACGTCGGCCATACAGCAAAATCGCGGTAAAAATGGCCCAGAGGATCAAAAAGCGGATCTCGGTGTGATAGTGGAGCTGTATTCCCGCCAGCAAGGCGGTCACCCATAGCGGCAGCATAAAAGCGGTAATGCCGGGCCAATGGTGATACAGCGCGGTGAGGCCGGTAGTCATTAATATCACCAGCAGCGGCCAGGCAAAGGGCAAGGTCCAGAAAAAAATAAAACAATAATTACTCAGGGACCAGCACAGACTGAGCGCCAGCAGCAGCCCGGTGATGATATTCAACGTATATCGTCCCTGCGCCAGTCGCGGCGTGAGGGCAATAATCACTAAAATGGCCGAAATGATAATAACCGCAATCAACGCCGCTTCGATATAAGGAATAACCGCCCGGTGCGTCAGTAGCCTCTTATCAAAATAGGTAAAGATAAAATTACGGAAGAAAATCATTAACGCAAAAGCGATATTGACAAAGGCCAGCCAGGGCATACTCATGGACAGCGCATGGCGCTGGACATTATCTCTGGTGGCCCACAACGCGGCTCGCTGCTGCCGGGCGCGCTCTCGCTTATTTGTTAACATTTTATCTCCCTGGTGACCTGCATGACCATGGGCGCAGCCCCTGCTTTTCTATATGATAAACCATGTTACCGGGAATGTCTGTCAGCGCCCTATCCCCTCAGCTCCGGCCTCTCAGGGTGATTTTCAGCTAACGACCGAAGAAAATAGCCTGGTCCGCTCCCGATGGGTAACCGGCTCAAAAAACAAGCATCAGCACTGCGAATTACGTCATCTTTTCGCTAAAAAGCGTTAACTAACCGTCATTAAATTGCAGCATTTTGCTTACAAAAAGCAGTGTGAGTTCAATCTGAAATCATTCATTGGTGAATGCAAAGAAGAGCATGATGATAGCGAGATAAACAATAGGGGCTAAGAATATTAAATATGCAGCTTTAGTGGCAGGTACAGCATTGTTTTAAGCGGCCAATGCCGTCTCCACAGAAATTTTAACAAAACAGCTTTTGATAAAGTCCATACGCAATATACCAAAATCGGCGCCATTTCCTCTACTGGTCAAACCGCATCCAACGATGCCCGTGAAGAGCTGATTAAAAAAACAAATGAACAAGGGGGGCGTCATTGTCCCCTCCTCCGGTAAAACGGATAAAAAAATGCACGTCGCCACTCGCATCTATAAGAAGAAATAATTACCCTTATCTTTCAAGAGCCATTTCCCTATTTTACGGGGTAATATTTCTTGTTCACGGGAAAATTAAGTTTATTTTTATACTGCCCTGCCTTTTAGCGCCTGACGGAATTCTGTCATCCCCGTGCCGATTTCCCGCCCTAAGGCTGTAGCCACATCAAGGTCTTAGCTCTTTGCGTCAAGTACAATCCGCACGCTATACGCTATGCTTTAACGGAAACTGAAAACGTAGTTCGCTTATAAGGAAATCATCATGCGCTACAAACTTTTTGCTGTACTTCTCCCTTGCGCGCTGGCGCTCAGCGCCTGTACGACCGTCACCCCGGCCTATAAAGATAATGGCACCCGCAGCGGCCCCTGCGTCGAAGGCGGCCCTGACGACGTAGCGCAAAAATTCTACGACACCCAGGTCCAGAATCGTACTCAGGATCCGGCGGCGCTGCGCCCCTATCTGAGCGACGGCCTGGCGCAGTTACTCAATGACGCCCGCCAGGATCCCGCCAACAGCAAATTACTGCAGGCTAATCCGTTCTCCAGCAGCAGCACCCCGGCAGACAGCGCCGTGGTCGCCAGCGCCTCCACCATCCCGAACCGCGATGCGCGCAATATTCCGCTGCGCGTCGATCTGAAACAGGGCACCCAGAGCTGGAAAGATGAAGTGCTGATGATCCAGGAAGGCCAGTGCTGGGCCGTCGATGACGTTCGCTATCTCGGCAACAACAGCCATGCGCCAGCCGGGACGCTGCGACAGAGTCTGGAGAAACGCTGATTCCGGAGTTGAAGCGACGCCGCTGAAACGATAACCCCGGTAAAATGTCGGTATTCGCCCCAGGAATGCCGACATTTGCGCCCCCCTCACCCACCAGGCCATATTTTGTGCTAACTTTAAAGCTAAACGTGGTTTAGATTTAACTTTTAACGCATAAATATTGCATAACTATTCTGCCAAAGGTAGTATTTGCGGCCTCAATAGCTATTCGTATCAGACTGCCCAGATGAGTATTAAACTAAACGGCATTAATTGCTTCTACGGCGCACACCAGGCGCTGTTCGACATCACGCTGGATTGCCCGCAGGGGGAAACGCTGGTGCTGCTCGGCCCCAGCGGTGCCGGGAAGAGCTCGCTGCTGCGCGTACTCAACCTGCTGGAGATGCCGCGGTCCGGTTCGTTATCCATCGCCGGCAACCAATTCGACTTCACCAGAGCGCCGTCCGATAAAGCGATTCGCGAGCTGCGTCAGAACGTCGGCATGGTCTTTCAGCAATACAACCTGTGGCCGCACCTGACGGTACAGCAGAACCTGATCGAGGCCCCCTGCCGCGTACTGGGGTTAAGCAAGGATCAGGCGCTGGCTCGCGCAGAGAAGCTGCTGGAGCGCCTGCGTCTGAAGCCGTACAGCGATCGTTACCCGCTGCATTTATCCGGCGGCCAACAACAGCGGGTGGCCATCGCCCGCGCGCTGATGATGGAGCCGCAGGTTCTGCTGTTCGATGAGCCTACCGCGGCGCTCGACCCGGAAATCACTGCCCAGATCGTCAGCATCATCCGCGAGCTGGCTGAAACCGGCATTACCCAGGTTATCGTCACCCACGAAGTTGAAGTGGCGCGCAAGACGGCCAGCCGGGTGGTGTATATGGAAAATGGCCATATCGTCGAGCAAGGGGATGCCTCCTGCTTCACGCATCCGCAAACTGACGCGTTTAAAAACTATCTTTCACATTGATGTTTTTCGGGGAAATGACGATGAAAAAAGTACTGATTGCCGCCCTGCTCGCAGGCATGAGCCTCTCCGCTTCCGCCGCGCAGACCATTCGTTTCGCCACCGAGGCCTCTTATCCTCCGTTTGAGCTGGTGGACGCCAACAACCAGATCGTCGGTTTCGATGTCGATCTGGCGAACGCGTTGTGTAAAGAGATCGACGCCACCTGTACCTTCACCAACCAGGCCTTTGACAGCCTGATCCCGGGACTGAAATTCCGCCGTTTCGACGCGGTCATGGCCGGGATGGACATCACGCCGGAGCGTGAAAAGCAGGTGCTGTTCTCTACCCCGTATTATGACAACTCGGCGCTGTTCGTCGGCCAGCAGGGTAAGTTCACCAGCATTGACCAGCTGAAGGGCAAAAAAGTGGGCGTGCAGAACGGCACCACCCACCAGAAATTCATCACCGATAAACATCCGGAAATCACTACCGTGCCTTACGACAGCTACCAGAATGCGAAGCTGGACCTGCAGAACGGTCGTATCGACGCGGTCTTTGGCGACACCGCCGTGGTGACCGAATGGCTGAAGAGCAATCCGAAACTGGCGGCCGTGGGCGATAAAGTGACCGACAAAGCCTATTTCGGCACCGGGCTGGGCATTGCCGTACGTCAGGGCAACACCGACCTGCAGCAGAAATTTAACGCTGCGCTGGAAAAAGTGAAGAAAGACGGCACTTACCAGACCATCTATAACAAATGGTTCCAGAAGTAAGACTGAATGAACGAAATTTTTCCATTAGCAAGCGCCGCCGGGATGACCGTCGGCCTTGCCGTTTGCGCGCTCGTCATCGGCCTGGTCCTGGCGATGCTCTTTGCGGTACTGGAGTCAGTGAAATGGCGCCCGGTAGCCTGGCTTGCAACCGGCATAGTGACCATCCTGCGCGGGCTACCGGAAATTCTGGTGGTGCTGTTTATCTATTTCGGCTCTTCCCAGCTGCTGCTGACGCTCTCTGACGGTTTCACCATCCCGCTCGGGTTCACGCAGATCCCGGTGCAGATGCAGATTGAGAACTTTGACGTCAGCCCGTTCCTCTGCGGGGCGATCGCCCTGTCGCTGCTGTACGCCGCTTACGCCTCGCAAACGCTGCGCGGCGCGCTGAAAGCGGTTCCGCAGGGCCAGTGGGAGTCCGGCCAGGCGCTGGGGCTGTCGAAAGCGGCCATATTCTTCCGTCTGGTGATGCCGCAGATGTGGCGCCATGCCCTGCCCGGCCTCGGTAACCAGTGGCTGGTGCTGCTGAAGGACACCGCGCTGGTGAGCCTGATCAGCGTCAACGATCTGATGCTGCAGACCAAAAGCATCGCCACCCGCACTCAGGAACCCTTTAACTGGTATATCATTGCGGCGGCAATCTATCTCGTCATCACCCTGTTGAGTCAATACATCCTTAAGCGGATTGACCAGCGTGCGACGCGCTTCGAACGGAGACCAGGCTGATGCTCGACTATTTACCCGAACTGCTGAAAGGACTGCATACCAGCCTGACGCTGACCGTGGCGTCGATTATCGTGGCGCTGATCCTGTCGCTGATCTTCACCATTATCCTGACCCTGAAGACGCCGGGGCTGGTATGGATAGTTCGCGGCTATATCACCTTGTTTACCGGTACGCCGCTGCTGGTGCAGATCTTCCTGATCTACTACGGCCCGGGACAGTTCCCTTCGCTGCAGGAGTATCCGTGGCTGTGGCATCTTATCTCCGAGCCGTGGCTGTGCGCCCTGATCGCTCTGTCGCTCAACAGCGCCGCCTACACCACTCAGCTGTTTTATGGCGCCATCCGGGCGATCCCCGACGGGCAATGGCAGTCCTGCAGCGCGCTGGGGATGAGTAAAAAGGATACTCTGGCGATCCTGCTGCCGTACGCCTTTAAGCGTGCGCTATCGTCCTATTCCAACGAAGTGGTGCTGGTTTTCAAGAGTACCTCTCTGGCCTACACCATCACGCTGATGGAAGTGATGGGCCAGGGCCAGCTGCTGTACGGACGCACCTACGACGTGATGGTGTTCGGCGCCGCCGGGATTATCTATCTCATCGTTAATGGACTGCTGACGCTGCTGATGCGCCTGGTGGAACGCAAAGCGCTGGCCTTCGAGCGACGTAGCTAGCACCAGAGCATATTGCATAAAAAGCAAACAGCAAGGCGGACAAGTCTAACACCTGTCCGTCTTTTTTTATGCCTATAAAAATATTTAATCAAATTTATTGCATATAAATTCATTTAATGGCATTGTCACTCTATGCCGCAGACACGGTGAATAATCATAAGATAGACAGACGGGAGTTCCACGATGAAAAAGTTAGTTCTGGCTGCACTGCTCACCTCTTTCGCGTTCGGCGCCGCTGCCGCGGAAAAAATCAGTTTTGGCGTCTCCGCAACCTATCCGCCGTTTGAATCGATGGACGCTAATAACCAGATTGTCGGCTTTGATATCGATCTGGCCCACGCGCTGTGCAAACAAATGCAGGCAGAATGTACCTTTACCAACCACGCGTTTGACAGCCTGATCCCGGCGCTGAAGTTCAAGAAATATGATGCGGTGATTTCCGGAATGGATATTACGCCGGAGCGGAGCAAGCAGGTGGCCTTCACCGACCCGTACTACGCCAACTCGGCGCTGGTGATCGCCAAAAAAGATGCGTTCCATTCTTTCGATGACCTGAAAGGCAAACGGATCGGCATGGAAAACGGCACCACCCACCAGAAATATCTACAGGATAAGCATCCTGAGGTGAAGACCGTCGCCTATGACAGCTACCAGAATGCGATTATCGATTTGAAAAATGGCCGTATCGACGGCGTGTTCGGCGACACCGCGGTGGTCAACGAATGGCTGAAAACTAACCCGCAGCTGGGGGCAGCCACGCCGAAAGTGACCGACCCGCAATACTTCGGCACCGGACTCGGCATTGCCGTGCGCCCGGATAACAAGGCGCTGCTGGAGAAACTGAACGCCGCGCTGAAAGCGATAAAGGCCGACGGTACCTACCAGAAAATTAGCAACCAGTGGTTCCCGGAGTAACTTTTTTCCCCGCGCGCCGGGCGGCCCCCCTCCCCCCCCCCCCCCCCCCCCCCC
>NZ_GL882737.1:0-1307 GCF_000195655.1 Klebsiella sp. MS 92-3 | reverse complement strand
CTCCTTAACTATGCAGTCCCGTATCCGCCACTGCAGTGGGGGACACCATATGATGGGCGAACAGCTAAAACCTATGCTGATAAAGGGTATCGGGCGACTGATGCAAATGGCGCGCTGGACGTTACTGCTGCAGAGATTGTCGCCGACACTGTGGTGAAACTGACATTCTCCAGACGTGTCTCCGGGACAATCAAAATCTGGTACGCAGATAAAACATCACATAACGGGAATGGCTGCCTCAAGGACAGCGATCCATTCCTGGCAACTGAAAATTACGTGTATACCGCAGGCAGCGGCCAATATGCTGACGAAAATATTCCTGAACTTGTAGACAAACCATACCCGCTGGAAAACTGGGCATGGGCACAAATTATCGAGACAACTGTATAGCGGAGCGAATAAATATGGGTATTACTCTTTTCACTAATAATGCGTTTTCGTCTGTTTCAGACCCTGACGAATATTCGCCAGGTTTTGATACAACATCTCTCCGCCGGGCTGAAATATTTACTTATACAGGGATTGGTAAAAACCTTATGCCGGGGGAAGGCGGCCCCACTGTAGTTGGCACCCCGACGTTTATCACCGATTCGCCCTTTGTTCAGTTCTCAAATAACGCGAATGTGGCACATTTGAACCTGGGAATTAATGATGCCGCCCAACAAACCTGGTTTTTGCTCTTTGATCCGAATAATGACTCGACGCAACGAATTATCGCAGGAAGCTTTTCGGGAACAGCTGCATCTACACCTCCTGGTGTATCTGTGATTGTAGATGAATCAGGAGCGCTGGCTGCTACGCAGGGTGTGCACTACACGGACACTGATACTTACGGAACCGCGCGCGCAACTCTGAGTTCGTTCAATAAAACAAAGCCGATGCTGATCTGCCTTACCCTTGACGGTCAGACCACCAGGCTGACCGACATGACCAACAATGTTTCAGCATCTCTCACCCTGGCGTCAGGTCGCGAGCGAGCGCCGACTACCATTCGCATCGGCAAGGGAGGCGTTACGTACTGGGGCTCAACCTCAGCAACTAGTCGCATCGGCGCCTACATGGTTTTCGATCGCGTATTATCTGATGCTGAGAAAGGTTCTGTTCGTGACTATTTGCTCCGTTGCATACAGGCAAAATATCCGTCATTGATTTTCTGATAGGAAAAACATTCAGCGTGTCAATAAATGCATATTTGACAATGTCATAAGTGTTTCATGGGGATGGATTACAGCAATTGATATTGACCTGCTCTGCGCTTAAAACTACTGTATATAAAAACAGTGTGCGCCGGGAGACCGGTTAGAGAT
>NZ_GL882736.1:0-949 GCF_000195655.1 Klebsiella sp. MS 92-3 | reverse complement strand
CCTCTCACGTTGAATATGACACCCCGACTCGCCACTACGCGCACGTAGACTGCCCGGGCCACGCCGACTATGTTAAAAACATGATCACCGGTGCTGCGCAGATGGACGGCGCGATCCTGGTTGTTGCTGCGACTGACGGCCCGATGCCGCAGACTCGTGAGCACATCCTGCTGGGTCGTCAGGTAGGCGTTCCGTACATCATCGTGTTCCTGAACAAATGCGACATGGTTGATGACGAAGAGCTGCTGGAACTGGTTGAGATGGAAGTTCGTGAACTGCTGTCTCAGTACGATTTCCCGGGCGACGACACTCCGATCGTTCGTGGTTCTGCTCTGAAAGCGCTGGAAGGCGACGCAGAGTGGGAAGCGAAAATCATCGAACTGGCTGGCCACCTGGATACCTATATCCCGGAACCAGAGCGTGCGATTGACAAGCCGTTCCTGCTGCCGATCGAAGACGTATTCTCCATCTCTGGTCGTGGTACCGTTGTTACCGGTCGTGTAGAGCGCGGTATCATCAAAGTAGGTGAAGAAGTTGAAATCGTTGGTATCAAAGAAACCGCGAAAACCACCTGTACTGGCGTTGAAATGTTCCGCAAACTGCTGGACGAAGGCCGTGCTGGTGAGAACGTAGGTGTTCTGCTGCGTGGTATCAAACGTGAAGAAATCGAACGTGGTCAGGTACTGGCTAAGCCGGGCACCATCAACCCGCATACCAAGTTCGAATCTGAAGTGTACATCCTGTCCAAAGACGAAGGCGGCCGTCACACTCCGTTCTTCAAAGGCTACCGTCCGCAGTTCTACTTCCGTACTACTGACGTGACTGGCACCATCGAACTGCCGGAAGGCGTAGAGATGGTAATGCCGGGCGACAACATCAAAATGGTTGTTACCCTGATCCACCCGATCGCGATGGACGACGGTCTGCGTTTCGCAATCCGTGAAGGCGG
>NZ_GL882735.1:0-4319 GCF_000195655.1 Klebsiella sp. MS 92-3 | reverse complement strand
GGGGGGGCCGTCAGATGGCGTTGGCCATCTTGAGGTTGCAGGGGCTTTTTTGCCAGAGGAACTCACCTTTGCCGTCGGCATCCAGCGTCACGCAGGCGATAGCCGAGGTGGTGAACATCGGGGGCGTTTCCCCCGGACACAGCTCTGAGACCAGATACCCCACCAGCGGCAGGTGGGAGACAACCAGCGCCGTCGCCACGCCTTCATTCGCCAGCGCCTGCAGATAGGCGCTCACCATTCCCACATCACCGCACGGCGTGAGCTCCGGCATCACGTCGACATGTTTCGGCAGGTTCATGCACTCCCCAACAATATCCAGCGTCTGTTCCGCACGCAGATAGGGACTGACAAGAACGCGCTCAATATCCACTTTTTGACCTTTCAGCCAGGTTGCCATCTGACGAGACTCATCACAACCGCATACGGTTAATGGACGAACCGAGTCACTGGCTGCATCGAGGGCAGCGTCGCCGTGACGCATAATAAAAACTTGCATATTGCACCGCTTTTGTTAACCAGAAGCACCGTAGTTTGGCCTGCGAAGACAAAACGCAGGTGACCCGGTGGCCGGGCATTGTGCCTGATCCATTCCACGAATGAAACGCTGTTTTTTACCTCAATGGCGTAAGTATAGTCAATCATTGTTTACAAAACAGCCAATCAACAGCGTCGTCCGCAGCCGGATTTACCTTCTTTGACCACAACTTAGGTCAGCCGTTCATCCGCTGGCCAAAAGGTGGTCCCCTGTTCAGCCATGCGTAATAAAGTGTCACAGGGTGTAAAACGTGGGCCGAACTGGGCGGCCAGGCGCTGCAGGATCGCGGCAACTTCACCCGCGCCGATAGTATCCATATACCGGAACGGGCCGCCAAGAAATGGCGGAAACCCTATACCAAAGACGGCGCCGATATCGCCATCGCGCGCGCTCCGGATAATCTGCTCATCAAAGCAGCGCGCCGCTTCGTTAAGCATCATCATCACACAGCGCTCCGCCACCTGCTGCGCGGAGAGCCGCGACTGCGGGCGGCCGATGCCGAGCAGCGGATAGACTGCCGGGTCGGGCCGTTTTTTGCTTTTACGCCCTTTTGTCTCATAAAGATAGAAACCACGATTATTTTTTCTGCCTTTGCGATCGTCCTTCAAAATCGCGTCAATGATGTTTGCAGGCGGGCTAAAACGTTCTCCAAACGCGCCCTCCAGCACGGGGATAATTTTGGTGCCGGTATCGATACCCACCTCATCCAGCAGTTGAATTGGCCCCACCGGGAAACCGAATTTAACCAACGCGTTATCAATGACTTCAATCGGTTCGCCTTCCACCAGCAGGCGCATCGCTTCATTGATATACGGCGCGAGGATACGGTTCACATAGAACCCCGCTTTATCTGCGACAACAATCGGCGTTTTCCCCTGCCGTTTAGCCAGCTGCACCACGGTGGCGATAGTCTGCGGGTCGGTTCCCTTGTGCGGGATCACCTCAACCAGCGGCATTTTTTCCACCGGACTGAAAAAATGCAGGCCGATTACCTGCCCCGGGCGGCTGGCGTGAGCGGCAATATCGCCGATTGGCAACGATGAGGTATTCGACGCAAAGATGGTCTGCGGCCCGCCGTATTGTTCCACTTCGCTGACCATCCGCTGTTTGAGAGCCAGGTCTTCAAATACCGCCTCGATCACCACATCGCGATGAGCAAAGCCCTGATAGTCGGTAGTGCCGGAGATCAGCGCCATCTGACGATCGCGCTCCACTGGGCGCAGTCGACGCTGACGAACCTGTTTATTCAGCAGATCCCAGCTGTACTTTAAGGCGTGGTTGATGCCACGCGGCTGGATATCTTTAATCCGCACCGGCAGCCCACCCTTACAGGCGGTCACATAGGCGATCCCCCCGCCCATCAGGCCGCCGCCCAGTACTGCAACGCTTCTCAGCGAACCGGGGCCCGCCTCGGCGCCAGGGTCTTTTTTCAGATCGGTACTGGCAAAGAAGATCGATCGCAGCGCCTGCGACTGCGGGCTCATCGCCAGTTCGCCAAATGCGCGCGCCTCTTCAGCGTATCCGCTGCTGCAGCCGTGGGCCAGACCATTCTCGACGACCTGCAAGATTCGCTTCACCGCCGGGTAATTTCCCTGCGTTTTGCGCTGCGTTTGTTTACCGACAAACTGGAATAACAGATGGCGCCCCAGAGGCCCTGCCAGTACGCGTTCACGAACAGGCACCTCCCGGCTGGTCGGTCGTCCCTTCAGCGCCAACTCCACCGCCGCCTGCAGTAAAATCGCCTGCGGCACCACCTCGTCCACCAGACCAGCCTTCAGCGCCTGCCGCGGCCGCAGCTGCTTGCCGGTGAGCATCATATCCAGCGCGGTGCTGACCCCGATCAGCCGCGGTAAACGCTGCGTCCCGCCGGAACCCGGCAGCAGGCCAAGCTGTACCTCCGGCAAGCCGAGTCGGGTTTTTTCGTCATCGCTACAGATACGGCCATGACAGGCCAGCGCCAGCTCCAGACCGCCGCCAAGGCAGGCGCCGTGGATAGCGGCAATCACCGGGATCGACAGGCCATGGATCTCAGCCATAATCTGCTGTCCCTGGCGCGCCAGCGCTTCCGCCTCCTGCGCGCTGCGGCAGCGGGCAATCATGTTGATATCAGCGCCGGCGATAAAGTTATCCGCTTTGGCGGAGATAAATACTACGCCGCGCACCGACTTATCGTCACGTAACTGGCGTATCAATCCCCGTACCTGACTGCCAAATTCGGCTTTCAGGGTATTCATTTTTTCACCCGGGGCATCAATGGTGATCACCGCGATTTTGTCCGCACGGACCTCAAGCTTAAAAGCGGAAACAGTATCCATTATTCAGCCTCCACGATCATCGCCGCACCCAGACCACCTGCCGCGCAGGCCGTCACCAAACCAAATCCCCCGCCCCGTCGCCGCAGCTCATGCAGCGTCTGGGTGATCATCCGCGCGCCGGTGGCGGCGAAGGGGTGACCGTAGGCGATAGAGCCGCCGAGGACGTTAAACTTGCTTTCATCTACCTCACCGGTGGCCTGCGAGCGGCCCAGCACCTCGCGGGCAAAGTGGTCGCTTGCCAGACACTGGAGATTGGCCAGCGTCTGCGCGGCGAAAGCTTCGTGCATATCGATAAGCGTGAGATCCGCCAGCGTCAGGCCAGCGCGCTCCAGCGCCAGTGGCGTGGACCACGCGGGCCCCAGCAGCATATCCTGCCAGACGTCGATGGCAGTAAAGGCGTAGCTGCGCAGATAGCCCAGCGGCCTCAGCCCCAGCTCTTTAGCCCGCGACTCGGTCATCAGGATCACCGCTGCCGCGCCGTCCGTCAGCGGCGTACTGTTGGCGGCGGTGACGGTGCCATGTTTGCGGTCAAAGGCCGGGCGTAACTTCTGATAATCTGCGAGCGTTGAATTTTTACGAATATTGTTGTCCTGCTCGAGCGGTTCGCGGAAAGGGGGAGCATAGGCGGTCATCACCTCTGCGGACAGTTTACCCTCTTCCCAGGCTTTCGCTGCCAGCTGGTGCGAACGATGCGCCAGGGCATCCTGTTGCTCGCGAGAGATCCCCCAGCTTTTCGCCATCTGCTCGGCGGTATCGCCCATCCGCAATCCGGTTGAATATTCAGCCACCGCCGGGGGGACCGGCAGCAGGTCGCGTGGCCGCAGACGGGAAAACAGCTTCAGCTTTTGGCTTAGCGTGCGTGCCTTATTGGCATCCACTAGCGTGCGGGCCAGCGTTTTACTGACCCCAATGGGCAGGACAGAGGAGGAGTCGGCGCCGCCGGCAATACCGGCGCGGATGGTGCCGGCCATCAGGCTTTCAGCGACGTTCGCCACGGCCTGGAAACTGGTGGCGCAGGCGCGGCTGACGCTATAGGCGTCGGTATGTACGCTCATGCCGGTACCCAGCACAATTTCCCGGGCGATGTTCGGCGCTTCCGGCATCTGCACCACCTGGCCAAAGACCAGTTGCTCGATGACTTCGGCAGGAATGTCGCTGCGCGCCAGCATCTCGCCAACTACCATTTTTCCTAAATCAATGGCCGGAACGCCATGAAAAGCCGTAGCCTGACGAGCAAATGGCGTGCGTAGCCCCGTGACAATGGCAATGCGATCGCCCTGACGGGTGATAAGCGGTAATGCCTGACTCATAACACTCCCCTGTTAACCAAGACAACCAAGTGGTCTGACCTGATAACATTCTTAACTAATTTTTTACATTAAGCCAATCGGAGAAGCGCAAAATTGCGAGCCAAAACACAGTGAAAAGAAAAGGAAACGCCCCCCCCCCCCGGCGGCGGGGGGGGGGGG
>NZ_GL882734.1:648-7214 GCF_000195655.1 Klebsiella sp. MS 92-3 | reverse complement strand
GGTAAGGCGCAGCCGCCACCCGGCGAAATGACGGGTGCGGTGCCTGAAAGCGTGCCCGGCGGCGCCCTACTATTCCTGATGGCGGGTGACGTTGAGGATCTTCGCGCTGGCGCCGACCGGGAAATTGCTGAGGGCGCCGAAATCGCTGCCCTGATAGCCCATGATCTTGCCGTCAGTGCGCATCTGCTGCAGATCGATGAGGATCACCCCCAGCGTGGGAATGATTTTCTCCCGCCAGACGAACAAATAGAGATCCTCCGCCACCTGCACATAGTGGCAGCGATCGACATCCGCCAGCCCCTTTTCCACGCCGTCCAGACACTGCCAGGCGTAAAAATTATCGTTGAGATAGATGTGCTCATAGCGCTCGGTCGGGCTATAGGTGTACTGATTGCGCATGCCGACCAGCGCGGTGGTAAAGTCCGGCAGCGGCCCCGGCTGGGCATCCAGGCGGGCGAAGACGAAACGGGCCTCAACCGCGGTCAGCGGCAACCCTTGTTCTACCCGGCTGAAGGCGTCCAGCCGCGCGGCGGCTTCGTCCGGCAGCTGGCCGTATACCAGCGTGGCATTGCGCTGCGTCAGGTTGCATACCGCGCTAATGCTGGCGTTATCCCGCTCCGGGTCAAGGAAGTCGATAAACAGAATGTCCGGGCGCAGGGCGGTCGCCCGCCAGGGGGCGCGCTTGCCGTTCCAGCTTAGCGTCTGCTCATCTTCGATAACCAGCTGTTGCGGCTCGCTCCCGGCGACATAAAAGGTAAAGTTTTCGCCTGCGGGCAGGCTGGCGGTAGCCAGCAGGTTACCGTGCGGCGCAAAACCATCGGCCAGCGCGCCGACCTGGATAAATACGGCTTCTGAAGTCATAGGGGCTCCTGAACAGAGTAGGGCGTTAGGCAAACGCCAGAGTGGGAACATCGACGATACTGGCCCCGCCGTCGGCGACCAGCGTAGCGCCGCTGATGATGGCGGCCTGCGGAGAGCAGAGAAACTGACAGGCCTGGGCTATCTCCTCGGGGCTGGCGGGGCGGCGCAGCGGAACGTCGCGGCACACCCGTTGATAGGCTTCGGTAAGCGACAGCCCGTGTTCCTGCATCAGTGGGATCATCTCTTCATCCGCCATCGGAGTGGTGACCCAGCCGGGACAAATCGCATTGGCGCGGACGCCCTGTGGGCCGTAATCGCGGGCGATGGAGCGCATCAGGCCAATTAACGCGTGTTTGGCGGTGACATAGCCACAGGCCTGCGGCCCGGCGGCCAGAGAGGCGATGGAGGCGACAAACAGCACATTGCCGCGGCAGGCAATCAGTGAAGGCAGGCAGGCGCGCACGCTGACGAAAGCGCTGTTTAAATTCGCGTCCAGCGCCTCGCGCCATTGGCGATCGCTGGTATCGGCGGCGGGGCTGTTGCCCATCCCGCCGGCGCTGCAGATGAGGACATCAATCCCGCCGGTCTGGTCGAGGATCGTCGGTAGCAGCCGCTGGCGCCACACCTCGCCGTCGGCGGCATCGCCCACCAGCGCCGTGGCGCCGGTCTCATCGGCGACAGCCTGCAGCGGCGCTTCGCGCCGGCCGGTAATAAACACCCGGTCGCCCGCGGCGCGCATCAGCCGCGCGCAGGCGGCGCCAATTCCGGTTCCACCGCCGGTTATCACCACGACTCTCGCCATCCGCACTCTCCTGTAATGGGGTTTCCGATTACCTTAAAAAGCGCGTCAGGTCCCGGCTATCGCCCGGAAGAACGATAGCCGTGGTGGTTAATGGATCTCGCTCACAGGGATCGCCTGCGGCGCAGGCACCGGCTTCATGGTGGCGGGGTCGACCGCCAGATAGCGCCCGGTTTTGCTATCGATACCGACGTAGTCGATCATTTTGCCCTGCGCTTTGGTAACCATGGTGCGCTTAGCAAATGCCTCGTAGGCCTCGCTCATGGCTTTGACCCGATCGGGATGTTCGGCCGCGACATCATGCGTCTCCAGCGGGTCGTCGTGCAGATTAAACAGCTGCCACGGCGCGTCGCCGGCGGTGAGGCCGCGCGGCACCAGCCGTCGCAGCTTCCATTCGCCATCGACCCATGCCGCCTGATGATGCAGTTCAACCCCGTAGTTGCCGCGCGGCGGCTCCTGTACTTCGCCGGTGAGATAGCGCTTAAAGCTGACGCCGATCATCGGCAACACCGGCTTCTTCGCCAGCGACTTGTTCGGATCGATGCCGGCGAACTCATATAGCGTCGGCGCCACGTCATACACCGCCATCGTCGAGGCGTCGATTTTACCGTGGCGGGTGATCCCGGGACCGGAGATCATAAAGTCGGTATTGATGCCGCCCTGGGCGCTGGTGGTTTTGTGATAATTGGCGTAGGGGGCGTTGCTGACGTTGGCCCAGTGGGGGCCGTAGGAGACAAATGATCCTTTGCGGCCGACGTTGTCATAGCTGTTATCGAACTGCTTCCAGAATTCCGGGGTAGATTCGTAGTAGAAACCCTGCGCCGGGTTGGCGCCGTTATCGGTTAAAAAGACCAGCAGGGTATTTTTATCGCGCCCGGTTTGTTTCAGCGTCTCCATCAGGGTGCCGATTTGCGCGTCCATATTGGCGATCATCGCCGCATACACCTGCATCACTTTCGCCGTATATTTCTGCTGCTCTGGCGTTAGCGCTTCCCACTCTTTATCCAGCTCCAGATGCGGCAGCGGGGTATCGTCATGGATAATTCCCAGCGCTTTCAGGCGGGCGATGCGCTGGCGATAGACCTCGGCGTAACCCTGCTCATACTGGCCTTTGAAGCGCTTAATCCACTCGTCCGGCGCCTGCAGGGGATCATGAGGGGCGGTGAAGGCCAGCCAGGCGAAGACCGGCTGTTCCTTCGGCGTCGCTTTAATCCAGCTGTTCATCTGGCGGGCGTAGGCTTCGCTGGAGTAAAAATCATCCGGTAGGGAGACGCGCTCGCCGTCGCGGGTGTAGTAGGTGTGGAAGGCTTCAACGGTCCCCAGCGGTATCGCGTCGTTAAAGTGGCTGGTGCCGCCGCCCATAAAGGCGAAGGCGTGATTAAAGCCGCGATCTTTCGGCGTGGCGCCGGGAACAAAACCGAGGTGCCATTTACCGGCCATCAGGGTGTTATACCCCGCGTCTTTAAAGCGCTCGGCCATGGTGGTGACGCGGTCGGTCAGCCGCAGCTCGTAGCCCTCCTTGCCAATGGTGCTGTCGTACCACCACATGCCGCCCATCCCAGCCTGCTGGTTACTGTTGCCGGTGAGCAGCATTGAGCGCGCCGGGGCCGACATCGGCGAGGTGTAATACTGGCTCATGCGCATTCCCTGCTCGGCCATCGCCTGCAGGTTGGGGGTGGGGATCTCGCCGCCAAAGGGGCTGATGTCCGAGTAGCCCATATCATCGGCGATAATCACGATGACGTTTGGACGCTCCTGCTGCGCGGCGTGCGCGCCACCGGCGAGGATCATGCTGACCGCCGCGGCCATGGCTTTTTTGTTCACGACTGACTCTCCTGTTCAGAGGGGGATATCATCAGGGTAAGGCGCTACGCAGTATGCGCAGTCCCAACAAACGCGGCCCGCCAGGCCTTCAGGCCATTAAGGTCGCGGGAAAAGGGGCGTAATGGTGCGAGGATGTCGCTAAAGAAGCGGTAGTAGCCTCCGCAGAGGCGGTTGTTGCCTGCGGCGTTGAGATGCGCCGGGCAGCCGCCCTGGCAGACCATTTTTACCGAGCAAGTCTGGCATTCGCGGCGCAGACTTTTCTGCTGACCGAAAGGCAGTTGCACCGAGGCGTCGACCGCGGCGGCAAGCGTCTGCTCGTCAAGGCGGCCCAGCCGATGTTCGGCGTTGATCAGGTGGTCGCAGGCGTAGAGCTGTCCGTCGAGCTCCATCACCAGGTTGCTGCCGCAGCGGGCGCTGTGCACGCAGCTGCCGCTGGTATGAGTGAAATACTGCGCCCACGCCTGTTCGATATTGATAACGAACACCCGCCCTCTATCGCAGCGCTTCCGCCACTGTCGCCAGATGCCGACCATAAAACGTCCCCAGTTATCGGCGCTGAGCTGGTATCCTTCGCGCAGGGCCGCGCCTTCGCTCATCAGCGGCTGAAACTGCAGATAGCGCGCGCCGAGGCTGACCAGCCGGTCATAAATCGCCGCCGCGTGGGCCGCCATCTCGTTATGCACCACCACCAGCAGATTAAAGTCCACCTGATGCTGATGGAGCAGGTCAATGCCGCGCAGCGCCGCCGACCAGGTCGACCGGCCGCGTTTATCCGGACGATGGTAGTCCTGCAGCGCTTCGTTGCCTTCGAGGCTCAACCCGATAATAAAGCCATGTTCGCGGAACAGTCGGCACCATGCGTCGTTGATCAGCGTCCCGTTGGTCTGCAGGCTGTTGCTGATAGTCACGCCGTCGGGGGCATAGCGCGCCTGCAGGGCGAGCGCTTTTTTGTAGAAGCTCAGGCCGGCCAGCAGCGGCTCGCCCCCCTGCCAGACAAAGTTGATTTCCCGCGCGCCGGCGGGCTGGGCGGCAATATAGCGGCGGATAAACTGCTCCAGCCGCGCGTCATCCATCTTGTTGACCGACGTTTCGTCCTGCGGGTAATAGCAATAGCGGCAGGCGAGATTGCAGGCGGGGCCAATCGGCTTCATCAGAATATGAAACGGCACCGGCGAGCGCGGCTCAGCGGCCAGCGGAATTTGCTGCTGGCGCAGGGCGGCGATATTCAGCATCGGCTTATCCTCGGTTAGTGACCGGTACTGTTGATATTATTTTGGCAACAGCGGGTCAGGCGTAATCACATGATTAAGCCGCGGCGAAAATTAATTGCATCCTGTTAAGGGTATAAGTGAAAAAAAACAAAAATCCATCGTTCTTTAGGATGAGAATCACGCGTCGGGAATAGGTTTTTTTTATCACCAGGGGCAGGTACGCCGGGTGTTAATCTTATTTGTTTATGTTTTAACGTCGCTATCGTAAAGCATGGCCGGGGTGTTTTTTAAATGCTTTATATAACAATGTATTGCTGAAAATTTTGTAACGGCTATCACATTGTTAATATGTTAATGATTGTGTTACTTAAATGTGAAATGTATGCTTCAATTATCAGTAGTCATCCATGTGTCATGTACCATCATCTCGACGGGGAGGCCCTATCATGTCTGCTTTGTTAAAAGCCAGCCGTAATGATGCGATAATAGCCCGTTGTTTACAGACTATTTCCCAGTTAATTCCACTAACTTCAGCGGTGTTTTATCGAGTAAATAATCGTTTAAAACCCGAAAACTATATATTGCATAATATTTCCGATAATACGCACCAACAATATCTGGAAAACTTTCAGCCGCTGGATCCGCTTCTGCCGTCGCACTTTAGCCACCAGAACACCACCGTGGCGGCGATGACGCCGCGGCTCTGCGACCGCAACCGGCATTACTATCATGAATTTATGTTGCCGAATAACGTGCGCGACATGACCGAGATCTTTATCCGCCGCGAGCGGCGGATCGTCGCCGGTATCTCGCTGATGCGCGACGTGCCTTTCTCCAGCGAAGAGCGCCAGCGGGCCCAGGCGGTGCTGCCGCTGGTAGAGCTGGCCATTCGCGACTGCCTGCAGGAAGAAGATGATTTGCCCGCCATCCTGACGGCGAAAGAGCGGGAAATCGTCGGCATGGTGCGCGAAGGCGCCAGCAATAAGCTGATTGCCCGCCAGCTGGATATCTCGCTCTCGACGGTAAAAACGCACCTGCGCAATATTTTCGCCAAGACCGAAGTGGTCAATCGTACCGAACTGGTTTCCCGAACCTGGATGCCGGCCGCTCAGCGTACGCTGCATCTGTAATCTGACTTTCGCATCCCGCGCGCGCCGTGGCAGCACGGCGTTTTCCTGATGCCTGTGGGTATCACTCCCTGGAGGATCCTCCGGGGGGAGGCTTTTTTGACCGGAGCACGCCCTACGATGTCGAGTACACCTCTCACTGATAATGCGCTTTCCCGGCCCGCCGGGCTGGTGGTGTCCCTGCGTTTGCTGGCGGCGATCGTGATTTTTGCCGCTATTGCGCCGGGTATTCTGATGACCGCGCCGGCGGTGGCGGCGCAGCTGGCCAGCGAATGGCAGCTAAAACCCGGGCAGATCGGCTGGCTGTTCTCAGCGGAGCTGGGGGCAATGAGCCTGGCGACGCTCCCGGCGTGGTGGTGGATGAGCCGCCTCGACTGGCGGCGGGTTGCCCTGACGGCCGGGGTGGTGTTTCTGGCCGCCAACCTCGTCTCGGCGGTGGTCACCCAGTATGAGACGCTGCTGGCGGCGCGCTTTATCGCCTCGCTGGCGGGCGGCACGTTGATGATTTTGTGCATCAGCTGCGCGGCCGGAACGCCGAACCCGTCGCGGGTCTACGCCTTCTGGGTGCTCGGGCAACTGCTGTTAGGGATGCTTGGCCTGCTGGCGCTGCCCGGCCTGTTCGCGACCTTTGGCCTGAAGGTGGTGTATCTGATCCTCGCCGCCATCATGCTCTGCTGTTTGCCGCTGGTATCCGCTTTCCCTCCGCGCTTTCAACCGCTTTCAGTCTCCCGCCAGCAGCCGTCG
>NZ_GL882734.1:0-525 GCF_000195655.1 Klebsiella sp. MS 92-3 | reverse complement strand
GGGGGGGGGGGGGGGGGGGGGGGGGGGTGCTGGCGGTGCTCACTTTCTATATCAGCCTTAGCGCCGTGTGGACCTTTATCGGCACCATCGGCAGCGCGGCGGGGCTGAGCCCGACGCAGGTCGGTCTGGTGCTGGCGGCGGCGACGGTTTGCGGCATTATCGGCGCCGGCGGCGCGGCCCTGCGCGGCACCCGGCGGGCCGATCGTTTACCGGTGTGGCTGGGCTACGGCCTGTTGATCGTCAGCGTTGGGCTGCTGATCGGCCAGCCGCTGCTGGTGCGTTACGCCATCGCGGCGCTGCTGTTTAAGTTCACCTGGACCTTCGTGCTGCCCTTTATTCTCGCCCGCGTGGCCGGGCTCGATAACAGCGGTCGGCTGATGAACAGCATCAATCTGGTGATCGGCGGCGGCATGGCGGCTGGCCCGGCGCTTGCGGGGGCCTTACTGCAACACTTCGCCAGCGCCGACCCGCTGCTGGCGGCGGCAGGCGTCTGCGCGCTGCTGTCACTGATTTTAATTGTGGCGG
>NZ_GL882733.1:796-9177 GCF_000195655.1 Klebsiella sp. MS 92-3 | reverse complement strand
GGCCGGATAAGGCGAAGCCGCCATCCGGCATCTTGTCCGACACGCGGCCTTACCGGGCCGCCTGAGAAGATTAATGCCCTTTGCGTGCCGCCGTCAGCTCGGCGATACGCACGATCACCTGCACCGCTTTCTCCATTCCTTCCAGGGTGACAAACTCATGTTTGCCGTGATAGTTGTAGCCACCGGTAAACAGGTTTGGGCACGGCAGTCCCATAAATGAGAGCTGCGCGCCGTCGGTGCCGCCGCGGATCGGTTTCATCTGCGGTTCAATATCGCAGTCCACCATCGCCTGGCGGGCAATATCGACCACGTGCGGATGGGCGATCACCTGCTCATGCATATTGTAATAACTGTCCTCGATCACCAGCTCAATATAACAGTCCGGGTGCAGTCCCTTGCCGACCTTTTTGGCGATCTCCATCATCTTGCGCTTGCGCGCCTCGAAGTGCTTACGGTCAAAATCGCGGATGATGTAATGCATCTCGGCCCGATCGACGCTGCCTTTCATGCTTGTGAGATGATAAAAACCTTCATAGCCTTCAGTGGTCTCCGGCGCTTCATCGGCCGGCACTTCGGCATGAATGCGCGCGGCCAGCGACAGCGCGTTGACCATCACCCCTTTCGCGGTGCCGGGGTGCACGTTATTACCGACAATTTTTATCGTCACTGAGGCGGCGTTGAAGTTTTCAAACTCCAGTTCGCCGACCCCGCCGCCGTCGACGGTATAGGCCCAGCGGGCGTCAAAGGCCTCGACGTCGAAATGCTTCGCCCCTTTACCCACCTCTTCATCAGGGGTGAAGGCCACGCGGATATCGCCATGAGGAATATTTTTCGCCTGCAGAGTCGCCAGCGCGGTCATAATTTCGGCAATGCCGGCTTTGTCGTCCGCCCCGAGCAGCGTTTTCCCGTCGGTGGTGATCAGCGTCTGTCCCAAAAGCTGATGCAGAACCGGGAACATCACCGGGGAGAGCACCTCATCGCCGATACCCAGCGCGATATCGCCGCCGCGATAGTTTTCAACAATCTGCGGATTAACGTTTTTACCACTGAAATCCGGGGAGGTGTCGACGTGGGAGATAAAACCGATGGCCGGGATATCGCCCTCAACGTTAGCGGGCAAAGTTCCCATTACCGTCCCTTTTTCACTCAGCGTTACCTTGACCAGTCCCATTTCTTCCAGCTGCGCCTGCAACAGGCGTAACAGCTTCCACTGCCCTTCCGTGCTGGGGACCTGACGAACGCCAGCCTTTGACTGCGTGTCCAAAGAAACGTACTGCAAAAAACGCTCAAGCAATTTATCCATGTAGCCACCCTCTTCTTTTGTGACAACATTATTCATAAGCCAGAAAAGACAAATATTGCGTCAGGTCATTTTTAGCCCGTAAAGCGAAATTTAATAACGGAACCGACGTTATGGTGTAAAGGTAGACTATGCGGGCGTATCAAGGATTGGCGATTACCCTCGTTTGCCGTAGAATGCTGGCCCTTATTAAAAACGTGCAACCCCAAAGGTGGTTAATCACAAACCCCGCAGCGGCCGGAAATTTGCCGTTGCGTCTACATGGGACAGAGTCAAAAATTGAATATACAACCGCGTTCGCGTTCGCCGCTGGTGCATCTGGCGGGAATTCGCAAGAGCTTTGATGGTAAAACGGTCATCGACAACCTTAACCTGACCATCAACAATGGTGAGTTTCTCACTCTGCTTGGCCCCTCTGGCTGCGGTAAAACCACCGTTCTGCGCCTTATTGCCGGCCTGGAAAACGTCGACAGCGGACGGATCCATCTCGAAGATCACGATATCACTCATGTTCCGGCGGAAAACCGCCACGTCAATACCGTATTCCAAAGCTACGCCCTGTTTCCGCATATGACGGTGTTCGAGAACGTCGCCTTTGGCCTGCGGATGCAGAAAACACCGGCGGCGGAAATCACCCCACGGGTGATGGATGCCTTAAAGATGGTGCAGTTGGAGGCGTTTGCCCAGCGCAAACCGCACCAGCTCTCCGGCGGCCAGCAGCAGCGCGTGGCCATCGCCCGCGCGGTGGTCAACAAACCGCGTCTGCTGCTGCTCGATGAGTCTCTTTCGGCACTGGATTACAAGCTGCGCAAGCAGATGCAGAACGAATTGAAAGCGCTGCAGCGTAAGCTCGGGATCACCTTCGTCTTCGTCACCCACGATCAGGAAGAGGCTCTGACCATGTCCGATCGCATCGTGGTGATGCGTGATGGCAAAATCGAACAGGACGGCACCCCGCGAGAGATCTACGAAGAGCCGAAGAACCTGTTTGTCGCCAGCTTTATCGGCGAGATCAATATCTTTGACGCCACGGTAATTGAACGTCTCGACGAACAGCGCGTGCGTGCCAGCGTTGAAGGACGAGAATGCAACATCACCGTCAATTTTGCCGTGGAGGCCGGCCAGCGTCTGCATGTCCTGCTGCGCCCGGAAGATCTGCGCGTCGACGAGATCCACCATAACAGCGACGCCGATGGCCTGATCGGCTATGTCCGCGAGCGCAACTATAAAGGCATGACTCTGGAGTCGGTGGTGGAACTGGAGAACGGCAAAATGGTGATGGTCAGCGAGTTCTTTAACGAAGACGACCCGGATTTCGACCACTCTCTTGACCAGAAAATGTCTATCAATTGGGTGGAAAGCTGGGAGGTGGTGCTGGCCGATGAAGAACACCAGTAAATTCCAGAATGTGGTGATCGCCACTATCGTCGGTTGGCTGGTGCTGTTTGTCTTCCTGCCCAACCTGATGATCATCGCCACCAGCTTTTTGACCCGCGACGATGCCAACTTCGTCAAACTGGTCTTCACGCTGGATAACTATTCGCGGCTACTGGATCCGCTCTATTATGACGTTCTGCTGCATTCGCTAAACATGGCGCTGCTGGCGACCCTCGCCTGCCTGGCGCTGGGCTATCCGTTTGCGTGGTTCCTCGCCCGGCTGCCGCAGAAGGTACGGCCCCTGCTGCTGTTCCTGCTGATCGTCCCTTTTTGGACCAACTCGTTGATCCGCATCTACGGGCTGAAGATTTTCCTCAGCACTAAAGGTTACCTGAACGAGTTTCTGCTGTGGCTGGGGGTGATCGACACCCCGATACGCATTATGTTCACCCCCTCGGCGGTGATCATCGGCCTGGTATACATCCTGCTGCCGTTTATGGTGATGCCGCTCTACTCCAGCATTGAGAAACTGGATCGCCCGCTGCTGGAAGCGGCGAAAGATCTCGGCGCCAGCAAGCTGCAGACCTTTATCCGCATTATCATCCCGCTGACTATGCCGGGGATCATCGCCGGCTGTCTGCTGGTGATGCTGCCGGCGATGGGGTTGTTCTACGTTTCCGACCTGATGGGCGGCGCCAAGAACCTGCTGATCGGCAACGTGATCAAAAGCCAGTTCCTCAATATCCGCGACTGGCCGTTCGGCGCGGCAACCAGCATTACCTTAACCCTGGTGATGGGCCTGATGCTGTTGATTTACTGGCGCGCGGCGCGCCTGCTGAATAAAAAGGTGGAGCTGGAATGATCGGTCGACTGCTGCGCGGCGGCTTTATGACCGCCATCTACGCGTATCTCTACATCCCTATTATTATTCTGATCGTTAACTCGTTTAACCGGTCGCGCTTCGGCATCAACTGGCAGGGGTTCACCACCGACTGGTATAGCCTGCTGATGAACAACGATAGCCTGCTGCAGGCCGCCCAGCACTCGCTGACCATGGCGGTGCTGTCGGCGACCTTCGCCACCCTTATCGGCTCGCTGACCGCCGTGGCGCTGTACCGTTACCGCTTTCGCGGCAAACCGTTTGTCAGCGGCATGCTGTTTGTGGTGATGATGTCGCCAGATATTGTGATGGCCATCTCTCTGCTGGTGCTGTTTATGCTGATCGGCGTCCAGCTTGGTTTCTGGTCGCTGCTGTTTTCGCATATCACCTTCTGCCTGCCGTTTGTGGTGGTCACCGTTTACTCCCGCCTGAAAGGCTTTGACGTGCGGATGCTGGAGGCGGCGAAAGATCTGGGCGCCAGCGAGATGACCATCCTGCGCAAAATTATCCTGCCGCTGGCCCTGCCGGCGGTAGCCGCTGGGTGGTTGCTGAGCTTCACCCTGTCGATGGATGACGTGGTAGTCTCCTCGTTCGTGACCGGTCCGGGGTATGAAATCCTGCCACTGAAGATCTATTCGATGGTCAAGGTTGGCGTTTCGCCAGAGGTGAACGCCCTGGCCACGATTTTGTTGGTTCTGTCGCTGGTGATGGTCATCGCCAGTCAGTTAATTGCACGTGATAAAACTCAGGGGACGTTAAAATGAAAAAATGGTCACGCCACCTGCTCGCGGCGAGCGCTCTGGCAATCGGCATGGGCGCTGCGCACGCGGACGATAGCAAAACGCTCTATTTCTATAACTGGACCGAGTATGTGCCGCCGGGCCTGCTGGAGCAGTTCACCAAAGAGACCGGCATCAAGGTTATCTATTCGACCTACGAGTCGAACGAAACCATGTACGCCAAGCTCAAAACCTATAAAGACGGCGCGTACGACCTGGTCGTCCCGTCGACCTACTTTGTCGACAAGATGCGCAAAGAAGGTATGCTGCAGAAGATCGATAAGAGCAAGCTGACTAACTTCAGCAACCTCGATCCGCAGATGCTGAATAAACCGTTCGATCCGAATAACGACTACTCCATCCCCTATATCTGGGGGGCGACGGCCATCGGCGTCAACAGCGAGGCGATTGACCCGAAAACTATCACCAGCTGGGCCGACCTGTGGAAGCCGGAATACAAAAGCAGCCTGCTGCTGACCGACGACGCGCGCGAAGTGTTCCAGATGGCGCTGCGTAAGCTGGGCTATTCCGGCAACACCACCGACCCGAAAGAGATTGAAGCCGCCTATAACGAGCTGAAAAAGCTGATGCCCAACGTCGCAGCGTTTAACTCTGATAACCCGGCGAACCCGTATATGGAAGGCGAAGTGAACCTCGGGATGGTATGGAACGGCTCGGCTTACGTCGCCCGCCAGGCCGGTACCCCGCTGGAAGTGATCTGGCCGAAAGAGGGCGGCATCTTCTGGATGGACAGCCTGTCGATCCCGGCGAACGCCAAAAACGTCGACGGCGCGCTGAAGCTGATTAACTTCCTGCTGCGCCCGGATGTCGCCAAACAGGTCGCTGAAACCATCGGTTATCCGACGCCGAACCTTGCGGCGCGCAAGATGCTCAGCCCGGCAGTGGCCAACGATAAATCGCTCTATCCGGACGCCGCAACCATTGAGAAAGGCGAATGGCAGAATGACGTCGGCAGCGCCAGCGCCATTTATGAAGAGTATTACCAGAAGCTGAAAGCGGGCCGTTAATCCCGCAGGGCGGAACCGCGGTTCCGCCTTTTTTTTGCTCTCACTTTAGCCCCGCAGCGCGCGCCAGAGGAGCGCCGGCAATTTGCGCCAGCGCGGCCGATGGTAAAAATCCACCAGCCGCTGCGCCACCGCTTCCTGCCCCCGGTGGGTGATGAACCAGGGCGGCAGGGGCATCAGCGTCAGTTCGCCATGCCAAAGACTACGCGGAAACGGTCGAAACGGCGCCTCAATCACCGTGCGCTCGGTTTTCTCCAGCATAAAGCTGTTATGCACCTTGCCCCGCCCGCTCTGAATATCGTCGAGCGTGTGGCCGGGAAACGCCCCCCACGGGCAAGGGGCTAACAGGAAGGCCACCCCGCTCCAGCAGTTGATCGCCACCGTGCCGTAGCGCAGCTCGGCGATCAGCGCATTAAAACGCTTACGTCCAATCGCTTTGCGGGTGCGCGGGTGGATCACAATATTGGCCCCCAGCGTGCCCTGCAGCCGCTGATTGGCATAGCCGATCGCCTGGCGCAGAAAGCTTTCCGCACTATCGGCCTCAAGACGGGTGACCGACAGCCCCGGGCCAAAGACCTCCTGCTGGCAGAACCCGGGATCATCGTCGGTATTCGCCACAATCAACGGCAGCGCGTCACCGCGGGCTATCTCCAGCGGCTGACGGGCGCGCAGGCGAAAGTCGGTCAGCCGGTTTTCAGCGCCGGGGTAGTAGTCCGGGCGGGTATTCGCGGCGATCAGTCGGTACAGCTGATTCAGCAAGGCCGTCGCAGGCTCCCAGCCTTGCTGCAGGATCAGCACCTGGCTGGCCACGCAGTTAAACCCGCCGTTGTTCATCTTCTGCGTCGCCAGCTGCTGCGCCTGAAAAGCGATGTCCGCCTCGCTCCACGGCCCGGGTACGATAATGGTGGGGCTGACGCCGCCCAGCTCCGAGGTCACCCGACGCGGGTTCAGCGGCGTCCCGGCGGCCCGACGCTGGCGAGCCGTCTCACCCTCGCCCCAGACGATGACGTCATGGGTCTCGCGGGAGCCAGTGATATGGATCTCATCGACAGCGGGATGGGTAGTCAGCCACGCTCCCGCCCGGGCGTCGCCGGTGACGATGCGGAGCGCATCCATGGCAATCAGCGGCGCCAGGGCCTGGGCCAGCAGATCGTGCAGATAATCATTCACCGGATTGAGCTTCAGCAGGCAGACCTGATTCTCAATAAACAGCTTGTGTAGCACATCCAGTGGCGCAATCGAGGCCACATTGCCGGCGCCAAGCACCAGCGCCAGCTTGCCCTGCCGCGCGGCAGGCGGGATGTCGTATGCCCGCGCCGCATAGCGGTCGAGATGGGCCCGGGTGACGCCTGGCTGCATCCATATCTCAGCGCGAACACCAGACAGAAGCAGCCGATCCCAGAGCGTGCCGGGCACCACCCGCAGCGCCAGGCGGCCGTCCGCCAGCGTCCGCAGCGGGATCCGCCGCAGAAAGGTCTTCTCCTCCAGTTGCTCCAGGGTGGCGATAAGCCCGTTGCAGCCGACCATTAGCGCGCAGGGGCCCGCCAGCCACTCTTCCCCCGCCAGCGGATCGCCCGCCGGCAGCCCTTTGGCCGCCGCCGCCGCGGCCACCCACGCCGGGGCAATGCCGGCCAGGGCATCCTTGATCTGGCGCAGGAGCGCCAGACGACGGTTCACTGAGGTTTCCGCCCAGCGCTGGCGCGCCGCCGACAAGGCGTGCAGGGCCGCATCATACTGAGAACAGGTCGTCAGACCGGGTCGCGCATGGCTCATTTTCCCTCACTCATTAAAATCTCTCCGTAGGCCTGGCGCAGCTGATTTTTGAGCACCTTACCCGTGGCGCTGACCGGCAGCGCATCGACAAATATCACCCGGTCCGGGATCTGCCATTTAGGCACCCGCTTCTCAAACCAGCTCAGCAGATCGGTCTCCTCCACTTCGCCCCCTTCCGCACGGACGCAGAGCAGCACCGGCCGCTCGTCCCAGCGCGGATGGCGGGCGGCGATGGCCGCCGCGCTGCGCACCCCCGGATGCGCGATGGCGATATTCTCCAGCTCAACGGTGGAGATCCACTCGCCACCGGACTTGATAATATCCTTTGCCCGATCGCTGATCACCAGATAACCATTGGCGTCGAGCGTACCGATATCACCGGTATCAAACCAGCCTGCCGCGGTCAGGGCGCTCGCGTCCTGACCATAGTATTGCTCTACCACCCAGTGCCCTCTGACCTGCAGATACCCCTGGCTTTGACCATCCCGGGGCAACGGTTCGCCATCCACGTCCACCACCTGCAGTTCGATGCCGAAAATGGGCCGCCCCTGACCGGCGCGCTGCTTTTGCTGCTCCTGTGCCGGGAGCGCGTCATGTTTGCTCAACGGTGTGTTGATGGTGCCGATGGGCGATGTTTCGGTCATTCCCCAGGCGTGGGTCAGTGCAATGCCGTAATCACGCTGAAAGGCCTCGGCCATCGACGGCGGCAGCGCGGAGCCGCCGACCAGCGCACGTTTAAATTCAGGCAGCCGGACCTCTGTCCGGCGCATCGCCGCCAGCAAGCCGGCCCAGATCACCGGCACGCCAAACCCCACCGTCACCTTCTCGGCGGCCAGCAGCTGCAGCAGGCTGTCGCCATCGAGGTGCGGCCCCGGCAGCACCAGCCGCGCGCCGACCATGGCGGCGATAAACGGCGTCCCCCACGCGTTGACATGGAACATCGGCACCACCGGCAACAGGCTGTCCTTCGCCGATATGCCGGCGGCGTCCGGCTGGTTGCCGCTCAGGGCGTGCAGGACCAGCGAACGATGGGTGTTCAATACCCCTTTCGGCCGGCCGGTGGTTCCCGAGGTGTAACAGAGCGAAGCCGGAGTCAGTTCATTGAGCTGCGGCCAGCGATAGTCTGCCATCCCCTGCTGCAACAGATCGTCATAAAACAGCAATGAGGGCAGCTGGCTGAGCGCCGCTTCGCTGCGGGACTCCATCAGCACGACGTGTTTCACCGTCGGCAGCTGCGGCAGCAGCTG
>NZ_GL882733.1:0-700 GCF_000195655.1 Klebsiella sp. MS 92-3 | reverse complement strand
CCCCGTCGGCAGCTGCGGCAGCAGCTGCGCTACCAGCGGCAAAAAGGTCTGGTCAAAAAACAGCACTTCATCGGCAGCGTCGTTGAGGATATACCGCAGATGGTCAACCGACAGCCGCGGATTGACGGTGTGCGTCACCCAGCCGCCGGAGGCGACGGCAAAATAGATCTCCAGATGGCGGCGGTTGTTCCATGCCAGCGTGGCGCAGCGGGCGCCCGGCGGCAGCCCCAGCGACGCCAGCGCCGATGCCAGCCGCTGAGCACGGCTGGCCACCTCCCCCCAGCAGCTGCGCTCCTTCTCACCGCCAGTACTCACCGAGACAATCTCGGTCTCGCTGTGATACTGCGCCGCATGGCCGAGCAGCGCGGCAGTGGTGAGATCCTGATAAATCATCGGTGACGGCATGGCGGGGTCTCCTTTACAGACGCCCGGCGGAATCGAGGGGCGCGGCGCGATCGTGCGGGCGCCTATTGAATCTGGTCTACATTTGCCGGTCTGCACAAAAAAACGTACAGAAATCAGCGGTCACGCACAAAATAGAGTGGGAAATGGTTCAGAAAGGAAAAGACAAACTCATGACCGGAAGATCATTACTCAGAGAGCGTATCGCCCGACTCCGGGCCGGGCGATAGCGGTGGGGATTTACAGCAGCGCTTTCGCTTTAGCAACCACGTTATCAACGGTGAAGCCGAACTCCTCG
>NZ_GL882732.1:41985-43984 GCF_000195655.1 Klebsiella sp. MS 92-3 | reverse complement strand
CCCTTTTTTATCGGACATGCTCTTCGCCGCGCAGAGGAGCGCGCGGCAGGAAGTTATCAGGAGGCGGCTTTCTTGCTCGCCGCCTTGCGCCGTTTATCCAGATCCTTAATCAGCTTATTGACCCGTTCATCGGCAAACATCTGCTCCAGGGTGACGGACAGCTTCCGGCGCCAGTTCGGGTACTCGGTGCTGGTGCCCGGAATGTTAACCGGCGTCGCCATCTCCAGCCAGTCTTCCGGCTGCAGGCCCAGCAGGGCGCTGTTGCTGTCGGCAATATAACGCTGCATCCCCCGGTTGAGGATCCCCGTCATGCTCATCAGCGAGGCCTTATGGCCGGCGCGCTTGGGCAGACAGCCGTACTTATGCAGCGCGTCCAGCAGCCCTTGTTTCGCCAGCTCGCGGTCCTGGTACAGTCCGCGCAGCACCACCTCATCAGGATAGAGGCCCAGCGCTTTACCTAACGTCAGATCGCCGCTTTCCCAGTAGCCGCGGAGAGTGGGCAGGTCGTGCGTCGTCGCCACAGCCATTGATTGCTCCGGGTACAGCGCCGGCGCGCGGAACGTTTTCTCTGCATCACTCTCAAAATAGAGCACCTTATAAGAATAGACGCCGCTGTTGCGTAACTTGCTGACGATCTCCACCGGTACCGTGCCCAGATCTTCACCGATCACCATGCAGCGATGACGCTGGCTTTCCAGCGCCAGAAGCGACAGCAGATCGTCGACCGGATACTGAACGTAAGCGCCATGGTCGGCGGTTTCACCATACGGGATCCACCACAGACGCAGCACAGACATCACGTGATCGATGCGCAGCGCGCCGCAGTTCTGCATATTAGCGCGCAGCAGGTCGATAAACGGCTCATAGGCGCGGGCGGCAATGATATGCGGATCCATCGGCGGCAGGCCCCAGTTCTGGCCCAGCGGGCCCAGAATATCCGGCGGCGCGCCTACGGATGCTTTCAGGCAGTACAGTTCACGATCGCACCAGGTTTCCGACCCGCCCTCGGCGACGCCCACCGCCAGGTCGCGGTAGAGGCCGATCGGCATGCCGTCACGCTGGCTGGTTTCCCAGCAGGCGGCAAACTGACTCCAGGCCAGCCACTGCAGCCAGAGATAGAAACTGACGTCATCCTCATGCTCGACGCAGAAGGCTTTCACCTCCGGGCTGTCGATATCCTGAAAGGCCTTCGGCCAGGCCGGCCAGCCCCAGCGCAGCGGGTCCTGTTGTACCTGCCAGGCGTGCAGCGCATCGAAAGCCGCCTGCCAGTAGAGGCTTTCCCCTTCGCGCAGAACAAACTCGCGGAACGCTGCCATCTGCTCATCTTCACGACGAGAGAATTGTTTCCACGCCATACGCAGCGCGGTCATTTTCAGCGTAGTGACGGCGGTATAATCCACATCGTCCGTTTCCCGCGCCGCCTGCAGTGCCTGCTGCGTTGCCGGAGACTGCCACCACGCCTGCGCCTCTTCGCTACGCTGGAAATCTTCAACCGCGTTGACGTCGATATAAATAACGTTCAGCCAGCGACGTGAAGACGGGCTATAGGGGCTGGCGCTCTCCGGGTTCGCCGGATAGAGGGCATGAATCGGGTTAAGGCCAATAAACGACCCGCCGCGGCGGGCGATTTCCGGCAGCATGGCCCGCAGATCGCCAAAATCGCCGATCCCCCAGTTTTTCTCTGAGCGCAGGGTATACAGCTGCACGCAGGTGCCCCACAGCTTTTTCCCCTCTTTCAGCGGCTGCGGCTCATAGCAGCGGGCTGGCGCGACGATAGTCCGGCAGTGCCAGCGCTCCCCCTCCTGGGTGAGGGTCAGGGAGTGGTACCCCTCCGGCAGTTTGGCCGGCAGCGGCAGCGTCTCGCCGCCGCGGGTTTTCCCTTGATACTGCTTACCGTCCTCAGTAGTCAGGATCCACTGATACTCACCGCGTCCTGCCACCGGCAGCGACATTTTTTTGCCGTGAGTGAAAATTTTCACGTTCGGCAGCGGGTTAAATT
>NZ_GL882732.1:11405-41875 GCF_000195655.1 Klebsiella sp. MS 92-3 | reverse complement strand
TTGCGGCGGGGGTTAACCCGCCACTTTCGTGGCGGCGGTAGAGCGATGCATCGCATCCAGCAGGCGCTGTTTGGTGACAGCCGCGATAGACTGCGGCTTGCCGTGCGCGTTGATATAGCTGGGGCTGATGCCCGCCGCCAGCGCGGCATTATCGAGGCGTTTACTCTCCATAGGCCTTCCTTTAGCGTTTCGCCTGCCAGATACGTTGCTGATAATCGCGGATCGAGCGGTCGGAGCTGAACATGCCGCAGCGCGCGGTGTTGAGGATAGCCGCGCGGGTCCAGGCCTCCTCGTCGCGATACAGCTCATCTACCCGTTTTTGCGCCGCTACGTAGGCTTCGAAATCGGCCAGCACCAGGTACGGATCGCCGCCCTGCAGCAGGCTGTGCAGCATCTGATCGAAGGCATGCTTGTCGCCGTTGCTGTAGGTGCCGTTCTCCAGCTCCTTAAGCACCGCATCGAGCAGCTTGTCTTTTTTACGCCATTTCAGCGGATCGTAGCCTTTCGCTTTCAGGGCTTTCACCTCTTCAACCGTGTGGCCGAAGATAAAGATGTTCTCCTCGCCCACCTGCTCAGCGATTTCCACGTTAGCGCCATCCAGCGTCCCGACGGTCAGCGCGCCGTTCAGCGCCAGCTTCATGTTGCCGGTGCCAGAGGCTTCTTTACCCGCGGTGGAGATCTGCTCGGAGATATCCGCCGCCGGGATCAGTTTTTCTGCTGCCGATACACAATAGTCCGGCAGGAAGACCACCTTCAGCTTATCGCCGACTTTCGGGTCGTTGTTGATCGCTTCCGCTACCTTATTGATGGCAAAAATAATGTTTTTCGCCAGATAGTAGCCCGGCGCCGCTTTCGCGCCGAACAGGAAGACGCGCGGTACGCGGTCGGACTGCGGGTTTTCGCGGATCTCTTTGTACAGCGCAAGGATATGCAGCAGGTTAAGGTGCTGACGCTTATACTCGTGCAGACGTTTGATCTGGATATCGAAGATCGCCTGCGGGTTGATCTCAATCCCGGTACGCTGCTTCACAAACTCAGCCAGATGAACTTTGTTGGCCTGCTTGATATCGCGATAAGTCTGACGGAACGCCGCATCGTCAGCATATTTTTCCAGGTTGATCAGCTGGTCGAGGTCATTGGCCCACTCTTTTTTCAGCGTCTCATCCAGCAGCGAGGCCAGCGCCGGGTTGCACTGCTTGATCCAGCGGCGCGGCGTGATGCCGTTGGTCACGTTATGGAATTTGTTCGGCCACAGCTGGTTATATTCCGGGAACAGATCTTTTACCACCAGATCCGAGTGCAGCGCCGCCACGCCGTTGACAGCAAAGCCGCCCACCACGCACATGTTGGCCATCCGAACCTGTTTGTCATGCACCACCGCCAGCTTCGCCCAGACCTGCTTATCGCCCGGCCAGGTTTTGTCCACCAGCTGTTTAAAGCGGTCGTTGATCTCTTTAATGATCTGCATATGGCGCGGCAGCAGCGCTTTTACCAGCTTCTCATCCCAGCATTCCAACGCTTCCGGCATCAGGGTGTGGTTGGTGTAAGCAAAGGTTTTGCTGGTGATCGCCCAGGCGTCGTCCCAGCTCAGCTGGTGCTCGTCGATCAGCACGCGCAGCAGCTCCGGGATGGCGATGGTCGGGTGCGTATCGTTCAGCTGGATCACTTCGTAATCCGCCAGTTCGGCCAGCTTGCGGCCTGCCAGATGATGACGGCGCAGGATATCGGCCACTGAGCAGGCGCACTGGAAGTACTGCTGCATCAGGCGCAGTTTTTTACCGGCCTGATGGTTGTCGTTCGGGTACAGCACCTTGGTCAGTTTTTCCGCGTCGATGCCCTGCTGCTCGGCGCGCAGGAAATCGCCATCGTTGAATTTGGTCAGGTTGAACGGATGAGCGTGTTTGGCCTGCCACAGACGCAGCGGCTGGGCGACGTTGTTGCGATAGCCAAGCACCGGCAGGTCCCAGGCTTCGCCGGTAATGACGAACGCCGGCTGCCATTCGCCGTTTTTGCTGACTTTCCCGCCGATACCTACCTGGACATCCAGCGCTTCGTTATGACGGAACCACGGGTAGCTGCTGCGCCCCCAGTCGTCAGGGGCTTCCATCTGCTGGCCATCGTCAAATGACTGGCGGAACAGGCCATACTGGTAGTTGAGACCGTAACCGGTCGCCGACTGCCCCACCGTCGCCATGGAGTCGAGGAAGCAGGCTGCCAGACGTCCCAGGCCACCGTTACCCAGCGCCGGGTCAGTCTCTTCTTCCAGCAGATCGGTGAGGTTGACATCGTAGCCTTTCAGCGCGTCGCTGACGCCCTCGTACCAGCCCAGGTTGAGCAGGTTGTTGCCGGTCAGACGACCAATCAGAAACTCCATTGAGATGTAGTTAACGTGACGCTGTCCTTGCGCCGGTTTCGCTACCGGCTGCGCCGCCAGGAGTTCCGCCAACGCTCCGCTGACTGCGCGCCACCATTGACGCTGTGTCATCTCGGAAGCGGACTGTAAACCAAAATGCTGCCACTGACGCGTCAGTGCAGCCCGAAACTGAGCTTTGTTAAATGTAGTCTGTGACATAATGAGATCCGGGTCCTTTACTAAAACGATGGCGCTAGTGTGCCGACCTCCCGATTCATCGTCCTCATCCTGACGGGGATTAGACAGGGAGGAGTGGCGGGGATGAGCGAAAAGTGTGATCCTGAACACTATAGTGTGGGCGAGAAGGCAAAAATATGCTGTAAAAATCACCGCGATATGACAATTGAGAGGTTACCTCCGGTAGCTAAAAATTTGTTACAGGCCAATACGCGTAAAAAATCTTCCAGTTCCTCGCCACGTTATTAACAAAATAAATAGAGGCCCCTGAAGAAATAAGCACCTTTCATCGCATTGACCCGCAAAAAAGATTACTTCTAAGAAATCGCTGACAATAATTTAATAAAAACAAACAACTACTCTTAGCGTAAAATAAATCCACCCACACTCCGCCAGCTACCGCCTGAAAACCGCGGCCGACCAGTCCTGCCTGCGATTTTTTCCCATTCTCAGCCAATGTCAAAATTTGTGACATAGAGCAAATTCAAGAGCATAAACTTCGGACATAACTTGCAATAAATTTCATAATCACCGACCTTATTAGATATTAATTACGAAGCGCAAAAAAAATCGCAACCTCTCTCTTGCACAGCGAAATGTAGAACTATGTTGATTCCGTCCAAATTAAGTCGTCCGGTCCGCCTTGAACACACTGTGGTTCGTGAGCGCTTACTGGCGAAACTTTCCGGCGCGAACAATTATCGTCTCGTGCTGATCACCAGTCCTGCCGGGTACGGTAAGACAACGCTCATTTCTCAGTGGGCCGCGGGTAAAAACGATCTTGGGTGGTTTTCGCTGGACGAAGGCGACAACCAGCAGGAGCGTTTTGCCAGCTATCTGATCGCGGCGATTCAGCAGGCTACCGGCAACCACTGCGCGGCCAGTGAAGCGATGGTGCAAAAACGCCAGTACGCCAGTCTCTCCTCTCTTTTTGCGCAGCTGTTTATTGAACTTGCCGACTGGCAGCGCCCGCTGTATCTCGTCATTGATGATTACCATCTGATCAATAATCCGGTGATCCATGACGCGATGCGCTTTTTCCTGCGCCATCAGCCGGAGAATATGACCCTGGTGGTCCTGTCGCGTAACCTGCCGCAGCTGGGCATTGCCAATCTGCGCGTCCGCGATCAGCTTCTGGAGATTGGCAGTCAGCAGCTGGCCTTTACCCACCAGGAGGCGAAACAATTTTTCGACTGTCGTCTGACATCGCCTATCGAAGCCGACGACAGTAGCCGGCTGTGCGACGATGTCGCCGGGTGGGCCACCGCGCTACAACTCATCGCCCTCTCCGCCCGCCAGAATAACTCCTCCGCCCAACACTCCGCCCGCCGCCTCGCCGGGATTAACGCCAGCCATCTGTCGGATTATCTGGTGGATGAAGTGCTGGATAACGTTGACGCCCGCACGCGCAACTTTTTGCTGAAGAGTTCTCTGCTGCGCTCAATGAACGACGCGTTAATCGTGCGCGTCACCGGCGAAGAGAATGGCCAGATGCAGCTGGAGGAGATCGAACGCCAGGGGCTGTTCCTGCAGCGGATGGATGATTCCGGCGAATGGTTCCGCTATCACCCGCTGTTTGGCAGCTTCCTGCGCCAGCGCTGTCAGTGGGAGCTGGCGGTTGAACTACCGGAGATCCACCGCGCCGCCGCGGAAAGCTGGATGGCGCAAGGTTTCCCCAGCGAGGCCATCCACCATGCGCTGGCGGCCGGCGATGCCAAAATGCTGCGCGATATCTTGCTCAATCATGCCTGGGGCATGTTTAACCATAGCGAGCTGGGGCTACTGGAGCAGTCGCTGGCGGCGCTGCCATGGTCCAATCTGCTGGAAAATCCGCGCCTGATCCTGCTCCAGGCCTGGCTGATGCAGAGCCAGCATCGCTACAGTGAAGTCAATACCCTGCTGGCGCGCGCCGAGCAGGAGATGAGTGTGGAAATGGACACCGCGATGCATGGCGACTTCAACGCGCTGCGCGCGCAGGTGGCGATTAACGATGGCGACCAGGACGAGGCGGAACGTCTGTCAATGGTGGCCCTGGAAGAGCTGCCGCTGGCCAACTATTACAGCCGCATCGTCGCCACATCGGTGCATGGCGAAGTTCTCCATTGTAAGGGAAAGCTGACCAAATCCCTCGCCGTGATGCAGCAGACCGAACAGATGGCCCGCCGTCATGACGTATGGCATTACGCCCTGTGGAGCATCATTCAGCAAAGCGAAATCCTCTTCGCCCAGGGCTTCCTGCAGGCCGCCTGGGAGAGCCAGGAGAAAGCCTTCCAGCTGGTACGCGAACAGCATCTTGAGCAGTTGCCGATGCATGAGTTCCTGCTGCGCATCCGTTCTCAGCTGCTGTGGGCATGGGCGCGCCTCGACGAGGCTGAAGCTTGCGCCCGCCAGGGGATGGACGTGCTATCCACCTATCAGCCCCAGCAGCAGCTGCAGTGCCTGGCGCTGATGGTCCAGTGCTCACTGGCGCGCGGCGATCTGGATAATGCCCGCAGCCACCTGAACCGGCTGGAAAACCTGCTCGGTAACGGTCACTATCACAGCGACTGGGTCTCCAACGCCGATAAGGTGCGAGTGATCTACTGGCAGATGACCGGTGATAAAACCGCGGCGGCCAACTGGCTGCGCCAGACGCCAAAGCCGGAGTTCGCCAACAACCACTTCCTGCAGAGCCAGTGGCGCAACATCGCCCGGGCGCAGATCCTGCTGGGCGATTTCGAACCGGCGGAAATGGTGCTGGAAGAGCTGAACGAAAATGCGCGTTCGCTGCGTTTGATGAGCGATCTCAACCGCAACCTGCTGCTGCTCAATCAGCTGTACTGGCAGTCGGGACGCAAGAGCGAAGCGCAGAAAGCCCTGCTGGAAGCCCTGACGCTCGCCAACCGCACCGGTTTTATCAACCACTTTGTGATTGAAGGCGAGGCGATGGCCCAGCAGCTGCGCCAGCTGATCCAGTTGAACACGTTGCCGGAGCTGGAGCAGCATCGCGCCCAGCGTATTCTGCGCGACATCAACCAGCATCATCGCCACAAATTCGCCCACTTTGACGAAGGGTTCGTCGAGCGACTGCTGAATCATCCGGAGGTGCCGGAGCTTATCCGCACCAGCCCGCTGACCCAGCGCGAGTGGCAGGTGCTTGGCTTAATCTATTCCGGTTACAGCAACGAGCAGATTGCCGGCGAGCTTGACGTGGCGGCCACCACCATCAAGACCCACATTCGCAACCTGTATCAGAAACTGGGCGTCGCCCACCGGCAGGACGCGGTACAGCATGCCCAGCAGTTACTTAAGATGATGGGATACGGCGTCTGACGACGCCGTTGCCGTTTAGCACAGCTCCAGCTGAAGGTTGTTATCAGTGATCACCTTCAGCACGCCGGCCGGCGGCAGCACGTCGGTATAGACCGCATCGACCATACTGATGCTGCCCATGTTGACCATCGCATTGCGGCCAAACTTGGTATGGTCCACCACCAGCATCACGTGGCGTGAATTCTCAATGATCGCCCGCTTGGTGCGCACTTCATGATAATCAAACTCCAGCAGCGAGCCATCGCTGTCTACGCCGCTGATGCCGAGAATGCCGAAGTCGAGGCGGAACTGCGAGATAAAGTCCAGCGTCGCTTCCCCAATAATCCCGCCGTCCCGGCTACGCAGTTCGCCGCCGGCGAGAATAATGCGGAAGTCCTCTTTCACCATCAGCGTGTTGGCGACGTTAAGGTTATTGGTCACAATCCGCAGATCGTTGTGATCGAGCAGGGCGTGCGCCACCGCTTCCGGCGTGGTGCCGATATCAATAAACAGCGTCGCCCCGTCCGGGATCTCGCTGGCCACCCGCCGGGCGATACGCTCTTTCTCCGCCGTCTGGGTCGCTTTGCGATCGTGCCAGGAGGTGTTGACCGAGCTGGAGGGCAGCGCCGCGCCGCCGTGATGGCGGAGGATCATTTTCTGTTCGGCTAAATCGTTCAGGTCGCGGCGGATGGTCTGCGGGCTTACCGCGAACTGCTCAACCAGCTCTTCCGTGCTGACGTAACCCTGTTTTTTTACCAGCTCGATAATGGCGTCATGACGTTGTGTTTGTTTCATGAAATATCCCTGGAAAAATGTCGCCTACCCGACCCCTGTCGGTAAGTCTTTATGCGCGTTTTCGCCCATGTAAGGTATCAACAAACGCCATCGCCAGGCCGGTCGCCAGACCAGCCACGTGCGCGCCGTTGGCGATCGCCATGCCGAAAACATCAAACCAGCCAGCAATTAACCATACTAAAGAGAAGAGTATCAACCCGCGCTGCAGATAAATACCGCTCTGCGGATCGCGCTCGCCCCGCAGCCAGACGTAGCCCATCAGCGCGTAGACCACGCCCGACAAGCCACCAAACCACGGGCCGCTAAACTGGTGCTGCACGAAGCCGCTCAGCAGAGCGCTGATGACGGTGATCACCACCAGCTTGCCGCTGCCGATGCGCTTTTCCACCGCGCCGCCAAGATACCACCACCATAGCAGGTTGAAGAGAATATGCATCAGCGAGAAATGCATGAAAGCATGGCTGAAATAGCGCCAGGCTTCGAACTGCAGCGAAGGATCGTAGGGCCAGGCCAGCCAAATCATCACCGGCTGATCGCCCAGCAGATTTTGCAGGATGAACACCGCGATGCAGATCAGCAGAATCGCCCAGGTGAACGGACCGGCGTTATGCCGCAGCGTGGCAAAGAAAGGAAAGCGCTGATAGCGCAACCCGCTATTGGTCTGTCCGGACTGCCAGCTCGCCGCCAGATAGCGCGGGTCCGCCGGGTTTTCGAGAAAACGCGCCAGCTCAGCCCTGACGCGCCCGGCCTGACTCTCATCAGCCAGCCAGACGTCGCTCTGGGTATGCTGCTGGATGGTCAGGATAATCCCCTGCGTCGCCATATAATCGACAAACGCCTGGGCCACCCGCGGGTTGGCAAAAGAGGTAATCATTAACATGCAGCGAATCGCTTATTCCACACAAAGGGGGATAGTATACCTGCCAGTCGTTAAAACGTCCCGCGCGACACTTCCGCCGGGAAATGGCGATGCCAGGCGTCGAACCCGCCGTCAACGCTATAGACCTTATCAAACCCCTGCTGCAGCAGATACTGCGCGGCGCCCTTGCTGCTGTTGCCGTGATAGCACATCACCATCACCGCCGTGTCAAAGTCGTTGTCACGCATAAACGCGCCCAGCGTATCGTTGGTCAGATGAAACGCGCCCGGCGTATGACCCATCGCATAGCTTTGCGGATCGCGGATATCGACCAGTACCGCCGTCTGCTGATGCAGTTTCTGGTGCGCTTCTTCAACATTGATGCATTCAAACTGTTCCATGATTCTCTTCTCTTTCTCGTCATGACGGGCGATGGCCGGCCCAATTTTACCCTGTAGTGTACCGTCAGGCGGTAAAGAAACGCCAATATGTTACACCCATCACTTCAAAATGTTTTTTTGATGTTACCAAAAGCGCGTTTGTTTGCTATAGTGAGCGATATCGAGCATTTATGAGCTTAAACGAAAGTGTGAGAGGGTAAGAACGTGGAAACCAAAGATCTGATTGTGATAGGCGGAGGCATCAACGGTGCCGGTATCGCGGCAGATGCCGCCGGGCGTGGTTTATCCGTACTGATGCTGGAAGCGCGCGATCTCGCCTGCGCCACCTCCAGCGCCAGTTCCAAACTGATCCACGGCGGGCTACGCTACCTCGAACACTATGAGTTCCGTCTGGTCAGCGAAGCGCTGGCCGAGCGTGAAGTGCTGTTAAAAATGGCCCCGCATATCGCCTTCCCGATGCGCTTTCGCCTACCGCATCGCCCGCATCTGCGCCCGGCATGGATGATCCGTATCGGCTTGTTTATGTACGATCATCTGGGCAAACGCACCAGCCTCCCGGGATCCACCGGGTTGCGTTTTGGCGCAGAATCGGTACTTAAACCGGAAATTGTGCGCGGTTTCGAATATTCCGACTGCTGGGTCGACGATGCCCGCCTGGTGCTGGCCAACGCGCAGATGGTCGTCCGCAAAGGCGGCGAAGTGCGTACCCGCACCCGCGCTATCTCGGCGAAACGTGAGAATGGCCTGTGGGTGGTGGAAGCGGAAGATATTGATAGCGGTGAGAAGTTTACCTGGAAGGCGCGCGGCCTGGTCAATGCCACCGGCCCATGGGTCAAACAGTTCTTCGACGAAGGGATGCATCTGCGCTCGCCTTACGGCATCCGTCTGATCAAGGGCAGCCACATCGTGGTGCCGCGGGTGCATACCCAGAAACAGGCTTATATTCTGCAGAACGAAGATAAACGCATAGTGTTTGTTATTCCGTGGATGGATGAGTTCTCTATCATCGGCACGACGGACGTCGAGTATAAGGGCGATCCGAAAGCGGTGGCCATTGATGATAAAGAGATCAACTATCTGCTGAACGTCTATAACGCGCACTTTAAAAAGACCCTCAGCCGGGACGATATCGTCTGGACCTACTCCGGCGTCCGTCCGCTGTGCGACGACGAGTCGGATTCGCCGCAGGCCATTACCCGCGACTATACCCTGGATATTCACGATGAGAACGGTCAGGCGCCGCTGCTGTCCGTCTTCGGCGGCAAGCTGACCACCTATCGCAAACTGGCCGAGCATGCACTGGAAAAACTGACCCCCTATTACAAAGGGATCGGCCCGGCATGGACCAAAACCGCGGTGCTCCCCGGCGGCGATATCGGCGGCGACCGCGACGACTACGCGGCAAAACTGCGCCGTCGCTTCCCGTTCATCAGTGAATCACTGGCCCGCCATTATGCCCGCACCTACGGGAGCAACAGCGAGTGGATCCTGAAGGAAGCCAGCGCCCTGAGCGATCTCGGGGAAGATTTCGGCCACGAGTTTTATGAAGCCGAGCTGAAATATCTGGTGGAGCACGAGTGGGTGCGCAGCCTGGATGACGCCATCTGGCGTCGAACCAAACAGGGTATGTGGCTGACTGCCGAGCAGCAGGCGCGCATCAGCGAATGGCTGGCGCAGCATGCGGGAAAGTCTGAACTGTCGTTAGCGTCGTAACGCTGCCGGCGGAAACGCCTGAGGCCAGGTTCAACCGCAATAATCAAACAACGGGGCCAAATGGCCCCGTTGTGTTGCATTGACTGGCTTACAGCCTTACCGGGTCGATATGCCAGATATATTTCGCGTACTCCTGGATCGTCCGGTCAGAAGAGAAGTAGCCCATGTTGGCAATATTCAACATCGCCTTATAGGCCCACTCTTCCGGGTTTTGATACAGCTCGTCGACGCGATCCTGGCAGTCCACATAGCTACGATAGTCCGCCAGAACCTGGTAGTGGTCGCCAAAGTTAATCAGCGAATCCAGCAGGTCGCGGTAGCGCCCCGGTTCTGCCGGGCTGAAGACGCCGGTACCGATCTGCGTCAGCGCCTGGTGGAGCTCTTCATCCTGCTCGTAATATTCGCGTGGTTTATAACCGCTGCGACGTAGCTCCTCCACCTCTTCCGCGGTGTTGCCGAAGATAAAGATATTCTCTTCGCCCACGTGCTCCTGCATCTCCACGTTTGCCCCATCAAGGGTGCCGATAGTCAGCGCGCCGTTAAGGGCAAACTTCATATTACTGGTACCGGAAGCTTCAGTGCCTGCGAGGGAGATCTGTTCCGACAGGTCTGCCGCCGGAATGATCAGCTGCGCCAGACTAACGCTGTAGTTGGGGATAAAGACGACCTTCAGCTTGTCGCCAATCTGCGGATCGTTATTAATCACCGCCGCCACATCGTTGATCAGGTGAATAATGTGCTTGGCCATATAGTAGGCCGAGGCCGCCTTACCGGCGAAAATATTCACCCGCGGCACCCACTCGGCCTGCGGATCGGCCTTGATCCGGTTATAGCGGGTGATGACGTGCAGCACATTCATTAGCTGGCGTTTGTATTCATGGATACGTTTGATCTGCACATCAAACAGCGCCTTCGGATTGACCACCACATTGAGCTGTTGAGCAATATAGCTGGCCAGCCGCTGTTTGTTCTCAAACTTGGCCTGACGCACCGCCTGATTGACCATCGGGTAGTCGATATGCTGTTTCAGCTCATCAAGCTGACTCAGATCGGTCCGCCAGGTGCGGCCGATATGCTCATCCAGCACTTTCGACAGCGGCGGGTTGGCCAGCGCCAGCCAGCGGCGCGGCGTCACACCGTTGGTCACGTTGATAAAGCGCATTGGGAAGATTTTGGCGAATTCGGCAAACAGTGACTCCACCATCAGTCGGGAATGCAGCTCGGACACCCCGTTGACCTTGTGGCTGACCACTACCGCCAGCCAGGCCATCCGCACACGGCGGCCGTTAGACTCGTCGATAATCGAGGTGCGGCTGAGAAGGTCGGTATCGTTCGGATACTGCTCCTGCAAGGTCTTGAGGAAATAGTCGTTAATCTCGAAGATAATCTGCAGATGGCGCGGCAGAATTTTACCCAGCATATCCACCGGCCAGGTCTCGAGCGCTTCGCTCATCAGGGTGTGGTTGGTATAGGAGAAGACCTGGCAGGTCACCTCGAACGCCTCGTCCCAGCTGAACTTATGTTCGTCGATAAGCAGACGCATCAGCTCCGGTATCGACAGCACCGGGTGGGTGTCATTCAGGTGAATGGCAATCTTGTCCGCCAGGTTGTCATAGGTTTTATGCAACATGTAATGGCGACTCAGGATATCCTGCACCGTGGCCGACACGAGGAAATACTCCTGGCGCAGGCGCAGCTCGCGGCCGGAGTAGGTCGAGTCGTCCGGATAGAGCACGCGGGAGACGTTTTCGGAGTGGTTTTTATCCTCTACCGCGGCGAAGTAGTCGCCCTGGTTGAATTTACCGAGGTTAATTTCGCTACTGGCCTGCGCGCTCCACAGACGCAGTGTGTTGGTGGCGTCGGTGTCAAAGCCGGGGATGATCTGGTCGTAGGCTTCCGCAATGATCTCCTCCGTCTCAATCCAGCGGGTTTTCTTTCCTTCCTGCTGAATGCGGCCGCCGAAGCGCACTTTATAGCGGGTGTTGTGGCGCTCAAACTCCCACGGGTTACCGTACTCCAGCCAGTAGTCAGGAGACTCTTTTTGCCGGCCATCGACAATATTCTGTTTAAACATCCCGTAGTCGTAGCGGATGCCGTAACCGCGTCCCGGCAGACCCAGCGCCGCCAGGGAGTCAAGGAAGCAAGCCGCCAGGCGGCCCAGACCGCCGTTGCCAAGCCCGGGGTCATTCTCTTCATCGATCAGCTCTTCGAGATCGAGCCCCATCTCCGCCAGCGCGCTGCTCACATCGTCATAAATGCCCAGCGACAGCAGCGCATTCGAGAGGGTGCGGCCGATCAGAAACTCCATCGACAGATAGTACACCTGGCGCACTTCCTGGGAGAGCTGCGCGCGGTTGGAGCGCAGCCAGCGCTCCACCATGCGATCGCGAACGGCAAACAGCGTGGCGTTAAGCCATTCATGCTTGTTGGCGATGGCCGGATCTTTACCGATGATAAACATCAGTTTATAGGCAATAGAATGCTTTAACGCCTCAACGCTCAGCGTCGGTGATGCATAGCTAAAGGGTACATTCATAACAATGACTCCAGTGGTTACATCAAGCGTTGATAAAGTTCGCGATAGGAGTTCGCGGCAACCTGCCAGCTAAAATCCATATTCATCGCCTGACGCTGCACGTAGCGCCAGAGCGACGGGCGCGACCAGAGGACAAAGGCGCGACGGATAGCGCGCAGCAATGACAGCGCATTGCTGTCCTCAAAGACAAACCCTGTCGCCAGACCATCGGCCAGATTCTCCAGCGAACTGTCAGCGACGGTGTCCGCCAGACCGCCGGTGCGGCGCACCAGCGGCAGCGTCCCGTACTTCAGACCATACAGCTGGGTCAGGCCGCAGGGTTCAAAGCGGCTCGGGACCAGAATGACGTCGGCGCCGCCCATAATGCGGTGGGAGAAGGCCTCATGGTAGCCAATCTGCACACCCACTTTGCCCGGGTGTTCGGCGGCGGCGGCGAGGAAACCTTCCTGCAGCACCGGATCGCCGGCGCCCAGCAGCGCCAGCTGGCCGCCCTGCTCAAGCAGACCCGGCAGCGCTTCAAGCACCAGGTCCAGCCCTTTCTGGCTGGTAAGACGGCTGACGACGGCAAACAACGGCGCTTTATCATCGACCTTCAGGCCCATGGCAATCTGCAGCTGACGCTTGTTCTCCGCCTTCTCCTCCAGCGTGTCGCGATCGTAGCGCATCGGCAGCAGCAGATCGTTTTGCGGGCTCCAGATACCGTCGTCAACGCCGTTGAGAATTCCCGACAGCCGACCTTCATGATGGCGCTGGCGCAGCAGCCCCTCCATGCCGTAGGCGTACTGCGGCTCGGTGATCTCGCGCGCGTAGGTCGGGCTCACCGCCGTAATATGGTCGGCGTAGTAGAGGCCGGCCTTGAGAAACGAGATCTGCCCGTTAAACTCGAGGCCATGCATGTTATAGAACGACCAAGGCAGCTCAATGTCATTCATATGCCAGGAGTAAAACATCCCCTGGTACGCCAGGTTGTGCACGGTAAACACCGATTTAGCCGGGCGTCCGCGCGCCGCCAGGTAGGCCGGCGTCAGGCCGGCGTGCCAGTCATGGGCATGCACCACATCCGGGCGCCAGAACGGATCCAGTCCGCTGGCCATTTCACTTCCCACCCAGCCCAGCAGCGCAAAGCGCAGGACGTTGTCGGGATAAGCGTGCTGGTTGGTATCGTGGTAAGGGCTCCCCGGACGGTCATAGAGATGCGGGGCGTCTATCAGGTAGATCCCCACGCCGTTAAAGTGGCCGTACAGCAGCGTGATCCGCCCGGCGAAGGTATCCCGGCGGGTCACCACCTGGGCATCCACCACGCCGCGACGGATATCGGGAAACGCCGGCAACAGCACGCGCGTATCGATACCCTCCGCGATTTGCGCCGCCGGCAGTGCGCCGATGACGTCCGCCAGACCGCCCGTCTTTAACAGCGGGAACATCTCAGAACATACATGTAAGACCTGCATTAGCGCTCCTGTTTGTGCCCTAATTTCCGCAGCATGTCGCGGGTCACCAGCACGATACCTTCCTCTGAGCGATAGAAGCGGCGTGCATCCTCTTCCGCATTCTCACCAATCACCATTCCTTCCGGGATAACACAGGCGCGGTCAATCACGCAGCGACGCAGGCGGCATGAGCGCCCCACCCAGACATCTGGCAACAAGACTGCCGAATCAATGTTACAGAACGAATTCACCCGCACGCGCGGGAACAGCACCGACTGCACCACCACCGACCCGGAGATAATGCACCCCCCGGAAACCAGCGAGTTCAGGGTCATGCCGTGACTACCGGAGCGGTCCTGCACGAACTTCGCCGGCGGCAGCGATTCCATATGGGTGCGGATCGGCCAGTTCTGGTCGTACATATCCAGCTCCGGCGTGACTGACGCCAGATCGAGGTTAGCCTTCCAGTAGGCTTCCAGCGTCCCCACGTCGCGCCAGTAAGGTTCGGCGTTCGGGTCGGACTGCACACAGGAGAGCGGGAAAGGATGTGCATAAGCCATGCCAGCTTCGGTGATCTTCGGAATGATGTCTTTGCCGAAATCGTGGCTGGAGTTCTCGTTGCGATCGTCTTCTTCCAGCAGCTCATAAAGATAGGCGGCGTCAAAGACATAAATGCCCATGCTGGCCAGCGATTTGGTCGGGTCGGTCGGCATCGCCGGCGGGTTGGCGGGTTTCTCGACAAACTCAATGATTTTTTCGTTTTCGTCGACCGCCATGACGCCGAAGGCGGATGCCTCTTCAATGGGCACCGGCATGCAGGCCACGGTGCAACGCGCCCCTTTTTCGACATGGTCGATCAGCATGCGCGAGTAGTCCTGCTTATAAATATGGTCGCCCGCGAGGATCACCACGTACTCGGCCTTGTAGCGGCTGATGATATCCAGGTTCTGCGTCACCGCATCCGCCGTGCCGCGATACCAATTTTCGCCATGCACGCGCTGCTGAGCCGGCAGCAGATCGACAAACTCGTTCATCTCTTCGCTGAAGAACGACCAGCCGCGCTGGATGTGCTGCACCAGCGTGTGCGACTGATACTGGGTAATAACACCGATGCGGCGGATCCCTGAGTTAATGCAGTTAGATAATGCGAAATCGATAATACGGAACTTGCCGCCAAAGTGAACGGCAGGTTTCGCACGCTTAATGGTGAGATCCTTCAGCCGGGTGCCACGCCCGCCCGCGAGGATCAACGCCACGGATTTGATGGGTAATTGACGCGCCAGCATCAGCGGATCGTTTTTTTCAAGCCTAACCATGATTAACTCCTTTTTACACCCCCGCTTTCCAGCTCATCCCGCCGCGCCGCCGCCACGGGTCCAACCGAAAGCTTCAGGGCTTACGACCTTTGAAATACGCACACTCCGTGCGCGGGCCCATGCCAGACAGCCATGATGACCGGATTATCCTCTCCGGCGAATGGAGGAACGGCGCGCCATTCCCCCTCGGGTAAAACCATATCGACCACCTCTGCGGTGGCGTTCAGCGTGAGCAGCCAGCGATCCGACAACTGGATCTGCATACACGCGGCCCCCTGCTGCCACTCCGCGGCAGTCAGGGGCTGGGCGTTGCGATTAAGCCAGCGGACGTTGCCATCCCCCTCCTGCCACCAGCGGTTGCGGGTGAGCGCCGGAATACGACGCCGCAGGTGGATCAGCGCCGCGGTAAAGGCGGTTAATCCCGGGTTCGCCTGGCGCCAGTCCAGCCACGTCAGGGCGTTGTCCTGGCAGTAAGCATTATTGTTACCGTGCTGGCTGTGGCCCTGTTCATCGCCCGCCAGCAGCATTGGCGTCCCCTGAGCCAGCAGCAGCGTCGTCAGCAGCGCATGCGCGCTGGCGCGCCGCCGTTCAATCACCGCAAAATTCGCTTCTAATCCTTCTATACCATGATTGTTGCTGTAGTTATTGTTAGTCCCATCGCGATTCTCCTCCCCGTTTGCCTCATTGTGTTTCTGATTGAAACAAACGCAGTCGCGCAGCGTGAAGCCATCGTGGGCCGTCACCAGGTTGACCGTCGCCGATGGCGGCTTGCCATCGCGGGCAAAGAGATCGCTGGAGGCTGCGAAACGTTGGGCAAAATCCCCCAAAGAGACATTTTGCTGTAGCCAGAAGCGTCGGGCGCTATCGCGAAAATGGTCATTCCATTCAGCGAACAGCGGTGGGAAATTACCCACCTGATAGCCGCCCGGGCCGATATCCCAGGGTTCCGCAATCAGTTTCACCTGCGACAGCACGCTGTCGCGGCGGATAGCCTCGAACAGCGGCGCATCCTGGCGGAATTCCGGCGTCCGCCCCATCACTGAGGCGAGGTCGAAGCGAAAGCCGTCGACATGGCACTCATCCACCCAAAAGCGCAAACACTGGCGCGCCCACTCCACCACGCCGGGGTGGCTAAGATTGAGCGTATTACCGCACCCGGTCCAGTTGTGATAATCGCCATCCTCCCTTACCCAATAATAGCTACGGTTGTCGATTCCGCGCAGGGAGACGGTGGGCCCGTCGAGATCGATTTCCGCACTATGGTTGAGCACGATATCCAGAATCACTTCGATACCGGCGGCGTGCAGCGCCTTAACCGCATCGCGAAACTCATCCAGGGCGCGATCCGGGTCGCTGGCGTAGCGCGGATCCAGCGCGAACCACGCCAACGGGTTGTAGCCCCAGTAGTTGCTTAACCCCATCCGCTGCAGTCGCGGCTCGCTGGCGAACTGCGCCACCGGCAACAGCTCAAGGGCGCTGATGCCCAGCGATTTGAAGTAAGCGATCATCGCCGGGTGGCCCAGCGCTTTATAGGTTCCGCGAATGGCTTCCGGTAGCTGCGGATTAAGCAAGGTAAGCCCTTTCACGTGCGCTTCATAAATCACCGTTTCCCCCCATGGGGTACGCGGCGGTTTATCGCCACGCCAGTCATAGCGCAGATCCACCACCTGCGATTTTGGCGCGACCGCGGCGCTGTCGCGGCGATCGGGCTGCCACATGCCGCCGTGCAGGCGCTCATCGTCAGGCAGATCGCCCTCGACCCGGTGGGCGCTGGGATCGATCAACAGCTTGGCCGGGTTAAAGCGGTGCCCCTGCGCCGGGTCCCAGGGACCATGTACCCGATAGCCGTAGCGCAGGCCCGGCCCGGCGGCGGCCAGCCAGCCGTGCCAGATGTCGCCGCTGCGCGCCGGGAGATCGAAGCGTTGCTCGTTGCCCTGCTCGTCGAATACGCACAGCTCCACCCGCTCCGCATGGGCGGAGAAGAGGGCGAAATTCACCCCCTTGCCGTCATAGCTGGCGCCCAATGGCGCAGGTTTGCCTGCCGCGAGTGAGGTCATTGCGCCTCCCGGACCAGCCAGATCGTCGCCAGCGGGGGCAGGGTCAGCGACAGCGAATGTTCGCGGCCATGGCTGGCGATAGCGTCGCTTTCCACCACGCCGCCATTGCCCTGATTGCTGCCGTGATAGTGCATGGAGTCGGTATTTAGCGCCTCGCGCCAGCGGCCCGGCTGGTTAATGCCGAAGCGGTAGTCGTGGCGCGGCACCGGCGTGAAGTTGCTGGCAACGATAATCTCGTTGCCCGCCCGGTCACGGCGTACAAAGACAAACACCGAGCGCTCATGGTCATCGACCACCAGCCATTCGAAGCCGTAGGGGTCAAAATCCAGCTCGTGCAGCGCTTTATGATGCCGGTAGGTATGGTTCAGGTCGCGCACCAGCCGCTGGACGCCGTGGTGCCAGTTGTCGCCGCCCTCCAGTAGATGCCAGTCGAGGCTAACGTCATGGTTCCACTCGCGGCCCTGAGCGAACTCATTGCCCATAAACAGCAGCTTTTTCCCCGGGAAGGCGAACAGCCAGCCGTAGTAGGCGCGCAGGTTGGCGAACTTCTGCCAGGCATCGCCCGGCATGCGGTCGAGAATCGATTTTTTGCCGTGCACCACTTCATCGTGGGAGAGCGGCAGCACAAAATTCTCGGTGTAGTTGTAGAGCATGCCGAAGGTCATTTTGTCATGATGGTAGCGGCGATGCACCGGATCGAGCTTCATGTAATCCAGGGTGTCGTGCATCCAGCCAAGGTTCCATTTGAACCAGAAACCGAGGCCGCCGCCGGCTGGCGGACGGGTCACCCCGGCAAAATCGGTGGACTCTTCCGCCATGGTGACCGCGCCCGGCGTCTGTTCGCCAAGGATGCGATTGGTGTTGCGCAGAAACTCAATGGCTTCCAGATTCTCCCGACCGCCGTATTCGTTGGGGATCCACTCTCCCGCCTTGCGGCTGTAATCGCGATAGATCATCGAGGCCACCGCGTCGACCCGCAGCGCATCGATGCCGAAGCGTTCGATCCAGTACAGCGCGTTACCCACCAGGTAGTTGCTGACTTCCCGACGTCCGTAGTTGTAGATCAGGGTATTCCAGTCCTGGTGATACCCCTCGCGCGGATCGCTGTGCTCATACAGCGAAGTGCCGTCAAACGAGGCAAGGGCAAAATCATCCGCCGGGAAGTGGCCGGGCACCCAGTCAAGAATGACGTTCAGCCCGGCGGCGTGCGCGGCATTGATAAAGTAACGGAAATCGTCGCGGGTGCCGAAGCGGCGGGTCGGCGCATAGAGCCCGGTGGGTTGATAGCCCCAGCTGCCGTCGAACGGGTGCTCGTTAACCGGCAATAGTTCGAGATGGGTGAAGCCCATCCATTTCGCATAGGGCACCAGCTGGTCGGCCAGCTCGCGGTAGCTCAGCCAGAAATTATTATCGGTATGACGGCGCCAGGAGCCGAGATGCACTTCATAGATAGAGATCGGGGCATCAAACTGGTTCGCCGCTCTGCGGTCCGCTGGCTGTTCCACTTTGGGCGGCAGGTCGCAGATAAGCGAGGCGCTTTCCGGACGCATTTGCGACTCAAAGGCGTAAGGGTCGGCTTTGACCCGCAGATTGCCGTGGGCGTCAATCAGTTCGAATTTATACAGCTGGCCATTGTGCGCGCCGGGAACGAACAGCTCCCAGATCCCGGACTCTTTGCGGAATCGCATCGGGTGGCGACGGCCATCCCAGTAGTTAAACTGCCCCACCACCGATACGCGGCGGGCGTTCGGCGCCCACACCGAGAAACGGGTACCGGTGACGCCGTCCATGGTGGCAGCGTGCGCGCCCAGCGTTTCGTAAGGGCGCAGGTGGGTCCCTTCCGACAGCAGCCAGACGTCAAGGTCCTGCAACAGCGGACCAAAGCGATAAGGGTCATCGATCAGATTCTGCTGCCCGTGCCAGGTGACGGCCAGCTGATAGCGAAAAGCGTTTTTACGCCGCGGCAGGACGCCGCTGAAGAAACCACGCGAGTCGAGACATTCGAGCTTGCCGACTTTGCGTCCGGTTTTCGGTTCAATAACCCACACGTCGGTGGCATCGGGTAATAATGCGCGCACTTCCAGCCCGGCGTCAGTACGGTGCATGCCGAGCACGGAAAAGGGATCCGCGAAATGACCGGCGATTAGCGCATTAATCACGTCTCTATCAATATGATTAGACATGCTTTCATCCTGTTGTAAGTGTCGCTCATTCCTGTAACTGGCGACTTTTTTTGACCTGAACGGCGCAGTGCTCTCAGCATCCTCCTGCTCCGTCCCACCTTCAGGTAAGGAATTCCTTACTTAAAGCATAGCCAAGGCTGAGTTACCTCCGTGGGGAAAAATCTAACATCCGCGTTTACTCCTTGTATTACGCAAAAAAAAAGGGGGCTTGAAGACCCCCTTTCTGTTCATCCTGGGCTTACGCCAGCTGGCGAAGCATCCGGCGCAGCGGCTCCGCGGCGCCCCACAGCAGTTGGTCGCCAACGGTAAAGGCCGATAGATACTCCGGCCCCATATTCAGTTTACGCAGGCGTCCTACCGGGGTGGTCAGGGTGCCCGTCACCGCGGCTGGGGTCAGCTCGCGCATGGTAATCTCACGATCGTTCGGTACCACTTTGGCCCACGGGTTGTGCGCGGCCAGCAGCTCCTCAACGGTCGGGATAGAAACATCTTTCTTCAGCTTGATGGTAAACGCCTGGCTGTGGCAGCGCAGCGCGCCAACGCGAACGCAGAGGCCGTCTACCGGGATAACGGACGAGGTGGCGAGGATCTTGTTGGTCTCCGCCTGGCCTTTCCATTCTTCGCGGCTCTGACCGTTATCCAGCTGTTTGTCGATCCACGGGATCAGGCTGCCCGCCAGCGGTACGCCAAAGTTATCGACCGGCAGCTCGCCGCTGCGGGTCAGCGACGTCACTTTGCGCTCAATATCCAGGATGGCGGAAGCCGGGTCCGCCAGCTCCGCGGCCACATGATTATGCAGTTGCCCCATCTGGCTCAGCAGCTCGCGCATATGACGCGCGCCGCCGCCGGAAGCCGCCTGGTACGTCGCCACGCTGACCCACTCCACCAGATCCTGAGCAAACAGGCCGCCGAGGGACATCAGCATCAGGCTGACGGTGCAGTTGCCGCCGACAAAGGTTTTCACGCCGTTGTTCAGGCCGGCGGTGATCACATCCTGGTTAACCGGGTCGAGGATAATGATCGCATCGTCCTTCATGCGCAGCGAAGAAGCCGCGTCAATCCAGTAACCCTGCCAGCCGCTTGCGCGCAGCTTCGGGTAAATCTCGTTGGTGTAATCGCCGCCCTGGCACGTGACAATAATGTCCAGCGCCTTCAGCGCGTCCAGATCGAACGCATCCTGCAGCGTGCCACCGGTGCTACCGCCGAATGACGGCGCTGGCTGTCCCAGCTGGGAGGTAGAGAAGAACACCGGGCGAATGGCGTCGAAATCGCGCTCTTCAACCATGCGTTGCATGAGGACAGAGCCGACCATTCCGCGCCAGCCGATAAAACCAACATTTTTCATAACGTATTCCTGCGAGGTGTGTGCTGTTTGTGCCTGGCCAGTTTCCAACTGGATTATCCCTCACCTTACAAAATGCAGCTAAAGTCGCAAGTGAAATTAATCAATGATTGCTGAACAATCAGAAAAGCAACTTATCCTGCACATTGTCCACCGTCGCTGGTCGTCGTCAAAAGCGCAACGATTATCGGGGAAATCCCCCGGGGAATGGAATATTTTCCGTCGCTATTTTATTGATCCTGATTATGGATTAAGCGTGAAATCTGGTGCTTTTCCGCTTGCCAAAAAAAAGCGACAAACCCAGTCACAGCAAGGGATGACGAGGGATACGAGCATCGTCGTAGCGCTAATAAGGGCCAATAGCTGGCAAGGAAAAGAGGGAAAAAGGGCGGTTTATTGCAAAGAAGCCAGGGTAAGCAGCGTTACCCTGGCTTTTTATTTCCCGCGAGCGGGAGATGAGCGGGCTTAGCTCAGCAGCTGGAAGGCGATCATACCGACAATCGCCCCGGTGGTGCCAAGGATGGTTTCCATCATGGTCCAGGTCTTCAGCGTCTGGGCTTCACTGGCGCCGGTAAATTTACCGAACAGCCAGAAGCCGGCGTCGTTCACGTGGCTTACCACAATCGAGCCGCCGGCGATACAGATAGACAATGCCGCCATCTGCGCGCCGCTGTAGTTCAGCTGCTCAATCACCGGCATCACCAGGCCGACCGCCGTCAGGCACGCCACGGTGGCAGAGCCCTGAATGATACGCACCGCCGCCGCCAGTACGAAGCAGGTAATAGCGATCGGCAGCCCCATTCCGGTCAGCGCTTCACCAAGCGCCGGGCCAACGCCGGAGTCAACCAGCACCTGCTTGAAGACGCCGCCAGCCCCGATCACCAGCAGAATAATCCCGGCCGGCTGCAGCGCGTGGCCGCAAATCTCCATCACCCGGTCTTTCGCCATTCCCTGACGTACCGCCAGACCGTAAATCGCCACCAGGCAGGCCACCAGGATCGCGGTGAACGGGTGGCCGATAAACTCGAACCATTCGTAGGCAGTGGAACCCACCGGCACAAAGCGCGCGGCGATGGTTTTCAGGCCAACCAGCACCAGCGGCAGCAGGATCAGCGCCAGGCTGAAGCCGAAGGAGGGCATTTTGCCTTCGCCGAGATGCGGTTCCGTGACGTCGTCAGGAATATGCAATTCGACGTAGCGGCTGATGAAGTTGCCCCATAGCGGACCGGCGATAATCATCCCCGGAATGGCCGCGCACAGGCCAATCAGGATCATCCAGCCAAAGTCGGCGTGCATTTGCGACGCCAGCAGCATCGGCGCCGGTCCAGGCAACAGAAACGCCGCGGCGGCGGCAACGCCGGCAAACAGCGGGATCACCAGCTTCACGAGGTTAGTACCGGTATGGCGCGCCATCGAGAAGGCGACGCTAATCAGCAGTACGATCGCCACTTCGAAGAACAACGGCAGCGCGCAGATGAGACCGGCGAGACCAATCGCATAGTGCGCGCGATTGTGGCCAAAGGATTTGAGCATCTTGACGGCAATCTGATCGACCGCCCCCGTTTCATGCAGGATCTTCCCGAACATCGCGCCGAGCGCGACGACGATCGCCAGGAAGCCCAGCGTACCGCCCATCCCTTTCTCCATCGTCGCCGCGATTTTATCCAGCGGCATGCCGGAGAAGAGACCGGCGCCAATAGAAACCACCATCAAAGCCACGAAGGCGTGCATTCGCGCCTTCATGACTAAAAACAGCAGCAGCAATACCGAGCCGACTGCTGTTAAAACAAGCGTTATAGTACTCACTAGTGACTGCCTTTGTTGATCACCTCGATGGTGCTGGCCACCACGCCTTCCAGCGGCTGGTCGATATCGACGATAAGCACATCGCTCTCGTCGGCGCCTGGTTCCTGCAGCGTTTCAAACTGCGTCACCAACATTTGGGTTTTAAAGAAGTGCCCTTTACGCGCCTTCAGACGGCTTTCGATCACGTCGAAATCGCCTTTCAGGTAGATGAAGGAGAGGTTCGGGTTGCCCTTGCGCAGAATGTCGCGATAGCTCTTCTTCAGCGCCGAGCAGACGATCAGCGACACCTTGTTGGTACGCTGCATGGCGAACGCGGCGTCATTTAGCGCCTGCAGCCACGGCGTGCGGTCGTCATCGTTGAGCGGCTCGCCGGAGGCCATCTTGGTGATATTGCTGCGCGGATGGAGAAAGTCGCCGTCAAGAAACGCGGCATGCAGTTGATGCGCCACTTCGCTGGCGACAGCGGATTTTCCGCTGCCGGAAACGCCCATCAGGACATAGACGTGGTGATCATGGTTAGTCGTGCTCAAAGCGTCCTCCCACTGGACTGGTACGCCGCGCCGGGGCTGACTCATCCAGCGCGAAGGCGGCGTATCGGTTAATTGTTACGGGTAACTGTTATCGGTAACATTGTCATGCCGGGCCTGTGGAGAAGCAATATCCATTCGTGCCAGATGTGAATATGTGTGATCTACTTCAAACTTGTCAGTTTAAATTGATCCGCCCGGTGACAATGTGAAACCTAAATCTAACATCTTAGGGGTAATCGCTTCACCACGAATGCGCGCCAGCAGCCGTTCGGCGCCGATGCGCCCCATTCGCTCGCGCGGGGTCAGGACGCTGGCCAGCCGCGGCTCCATCACCTGGCCGATATCATGGCCGTGGAACCCGGCGATCGCCATATCATCGGGGATCTTCAGCCCCAGACGCTGGCACTCGAACGCCGCGCCGACCGCGAGGTCATCGTTGGTGCAGAAGATGCCGTCGAGCTGCGGATATTCGCGGCGCGCCTGGCGCATCAGCTCAATCCCCGAAGAATAGGACGAGGATTGTTCCACCATCACGCTGTAGGGCGTCATCCCGGCGTCAAGCATCGCCTGCTCGTACCCCTTCTGTTTGATGATAGTACGTTCATCAAGACGCGCCCCCAGATAGGCGACATGGCGGTGGCCGCGGGCGATGATCGCCGCGGTCATCTGCCGGGCGGCTTCAAAGTTATCAAACCCGACGGCAATATCGAGACACGGCGACCGGCTGTCCATCAGCTCCACCACCGGAATGCCGGCGACTTCGATCATCTTCAGGGTGCGCGGCGTATGGGTGCGTTCGGTGAGGATCAGGCCATCAATGTTCCAGGAGAGCATCGATTCGAGGCGTTTCTCTTCCATTTCCGGCTTATAGCCGTAGTGCGCCAGCATGGTTTGATAGCCGAAGGCGTCGGTGACGCTTTCGATACCGCGCAGTACTTCCGAAAAGACCTGATTGGTTAACGACGGCAGCAGCACGCCGATGGCGCGGCTGGTGGCGTTGGAAAGAATGTCAGGGGCGCGATTGGGAATATAACCCAGTTCATCGAGGGCAACGGCAATCTTGCCACGCAGCGCTTCGGAGACCTGCTCCGGGTTGCGTAAATAGCGACTGACCGTCATTTTGGTCACGCCGACAAGATCGGCTACATCCTGAAGTACGGGTCTTTTCTTTTTCATCGTCCTGACTGTGATCAACGGGAAACATTTTCTCAGTTTATCACGGACAAAGCGCAACCTTCCCTAACATGAGGGAAGGCTGCGCAATTTATTTAACCTGGCTCAGATAACTATCAAACCGGCGGCAGATCGAACAGCAGGATCTCGCTATCGCTGTCGGCATGAACCGAAATCGCCTGCTCGTCCCAGATGGCCAAACCGTCGCTGGTGGTGGCTTTGGTACCGTTGATGGTCACTTCGCCTTTGACCACCTGGATCCACACGCGGCGTTCCGCGGCAATCTGGTGAACCGACTGCTCATCTTTCAGCAGCGCCCAGCGATAGAGTTCCATATCCTGGTACACCTTCAGCGAGCCATCTCGTGCATCCGGCGACAGCACCAGCTGTTTGCCCTGGGCGGCGTCGAAGCGGCGCTGCTCGTAGCGCGGGGTAATGCCGGTTTCTTCCGGAATAATCCAGATCTGATACAGACGCAGACGATCGGTTTTGCTCGGGTTGTACTCAGAGTGGCGCACCCCGGTACCCGCGCTCATGATCTGGAACTCGCCCGCCGGCACCTGCTCTTTGTTGCCCATGCTGTCCTGGTGCTCCACCGCCCCTTCCAGCACATAGGTCAGGATCTCCATGTCTTTGTGGGGGTGGGTACCGAAGCCCTGACCGGCGTCGATGACGTCGTCGTTAATCACCCGCAGGGCGGAGAAGCCCATAAAGTTCGGGTCATAATAGTTGGCGAAAGAGAAAGTATGCCAGGAATCCAGCCAGCCATGGTTAGCGTGGCCACGTTCGTTCGCTTTGCGTAAATAGATCATGTTGCACCCCCGTATGTTGTCGATGGAGTCAGTGTGGACCCATTTCGCCGGCGATCATAGAGGGTGAAAATTGACTCCTCTGTTCAAAAAATATGAACAAGCGCAGAGGAGCCAATTTGACTTATCGGGTAAGGGTAATGGTGGCCGGTGAAGGCTGCTCAAAGCCGCGCTGCAGGATCTCCATATTGGTGAGAACGTCAGTTTCCTTGACGTAATTCGGCTGGCCGTTGACGAGGGTGTCGTACAGCGCGTCGTACACCCGACCATAATCGCCGCTCTCCAGCGGCACCGCTTCGCGCACCATCTCCCCTGCCTCGTTGACATACACCAGCTCGCCAACGCTGTCGTCCGCGCCAAATCCCGGCTCGCCCGGCATGACATTGGCCTTCAGGCTGGTCTCCTGCTGGTCAATGCCGTACTTCACAAACGAACCTTTGTGCCCGTGAACGATAAATTTCGGGTAATCGATCTGCACCAGATGGCTGGTCTTAACGATGGCCTTCATATCGCCGTAGAACAGCTGGGCTTCAAAGGTGTCATCCGGGTTGGCTTTATTGCGCAGCGAGCGCAGATCGTAAGAGACATGGTCCGGGCGGCCGAACAGCGAAATGATCTGATCCAGGGTATGCACGCCAAGGCCATAGAACTCGCCGTTTTGCGGACCGCCGGGGTTGGTCTCCGCCAGCGGGCGATAATTATCGAAATGACTTTCGATCTCCACCAGTTCGCCGAGTTTCCCGCTCTCAATCACCTTTTTGGTGGTCAGGAAGCAGGAGTCGAAACGGCGGTTCTGATAGGGCGTCACCGTCAGACCTTTGCTGTTCGCCAGGGCAAACAGAGTTTTTGCTTCCTCCAGCGTCGGGGTGAACGGCTTTTCCACCAGCACGTTTTTCCCCGCCTCCAGCGCCTTTTTCGCATATTCAAAATGGCTGTCGGCGTGAGTGCAGACCACCACCAGCTTGACCAGTGGATCGTTTAATACTTCTTCAAGGTCGCTGGTGAAATGAATATGGGAATACTGCGGCGCCTGCTCCTCGGGCTTCGCCCGGCGGCGGTAAATGTGCGCTACCTGCCAGCGGTCTTTGCGGTGCAAAACGTAAGGAAGGTGATAGCGGGTGGTGCTTTTACCAAAGCCAATAAATGCGCAGTGCAGAGTCATAACGCTGTCCTTAGTTAATGAGCTACCTTCAACCATAGCGCAAGCCGGTCCCTCACTTCATCCTCTCTGTTTGCTTGCAGTGAAGATTCGTTAGGAAAATAGTTCGAGTATCACTCATACGTAATTATTAATAACTTATTGATTAATAAGTGATTAAATCAGCAGTTTTCGGCAAAAAACCTTGATCGCCATGGCAAAACTGCGGATAAGTGGAGAGCAAACCAGGAGGTTGCTGATGACTAACGGAGTAGCCAGCCGCTGCTGATGGACAAACAGTATCTCGCCATAAACGGCGCCCTTTTTTTCTGGCTTCTCGCGCTGATCGCCTGGTCTGTCGATGCAAGCGCGCTGGCGCGCCTGGCGGCCGCCTGCGCGCTTATCGCTTTCCTCCTCCATAGCCAACGGAACAAGATTAACGCGATGTTTATTAAGAAAAATAAAACGGAACCTCAGATATCAGAAGCAGCCACGCCTCCGGCAATTAACCCAGAACCCGAAGCGGTCGCCAGCAAAAAACACGAGACTACGGTCATCGCCAGCGGGGTGCATTTCGTCGGCAATATAGTCGCCAGCGGCCATGTCTATATCCACGGTCAGGTCACCGGCAACATTGAGGCCAAAGAGCATTTGATTAAGGTAATGCGTGAAGGCCAGGTGGAGGGCAACGTCAGCTGCCGGGAGCTAATAATTGACGGCAAGGTGCAGGGCCAGTGTCATGGCGACAGCATCACCATCGAGGAGCACGGCCATCTGGAGGGAACCCTCGCCTATCGCGCGCTGGCGATCAAGAAAGGCGGCGCTTTTAGCGGTCGCGCTGAAATGCTGGCCGCCGCGGAGAACAAAAGTCATATTCTCGGTCTGGTAGCAGACGCACCCTCCAAAGCCGACGCGGAGCCCGTCAGGCCGCAGAGCGCCTGAGATAGCAGCAAAAAAAAAGCCAGCACCCGGCTGGCTAAAGTAATACTGGAAGCAATGTGAGCAATGTCGTGCTTTCAGGCTTTCCGCAAGGGTCTCCCTGAATGCAGGACAATAATAATCATTCTCATTCGCACTTGTCTACTTTTTTTTGCAAATAATGCGTGTTGACTCGAACGCCGTAGTCAGTGATGTTTAAAGGGACTTTTCACCTGAATGAGGAACAAGGAATGAGTGACATCGTGATACGCCATGCTGAACCGAAAGATATTGACGCGATTCGTCAAATTCACGCCCAGCCGGAGGTGTATCACAACACGCTACAGGTCCCTCATCCATCCGAAAATATGTGGCGGGAGCGGCTAACCGATACGCCCGGCGTGAAGCAACTGGTGGCCTGTATCGATGAGCAAGTCGTCGGCCATTTAAGCATTGCCGTCGTCCAACGTCCCCGCCGTAGCCACGTCGCCGATTTTGGTGTCAGCGTGGATTCGCGCTGGCACAACCGCGGCGTCGCCAGCGCGCTGATGCGTACCATGATTGATATGTGCGACAACTGGCTGCGCGTCGAGCGTATTGAGCTGACGGTGTTCGCCGATAATGCCCCGGCGATTGCGGTGTATAAGAAGTACGGCTTTGAGATCGAAGGCACCGGCAGGCGTTACGCGCTGCGCAACGGTGAGTATGTGGATGCGTATTATATGGCGAGAATAAAGTAGCGTGTTGCCGGGTGGCGGCTTCGCCTTACCCGGCCTGCGTTCGCACAGTTGTAGGCCCGGTAAGCGCAGCAGCGCCACCGGGCAACACATCAATACCCCGCCGTTAAATCATCCGGCGAACGCGGATCGGAGGCGCCATACAGCATGCCGTCCGGCCCTACCATGATGCTCTGGGTACTGCCCATCGCCTCTTTCAGCGCCACTTTCTGCCCCTTCGCCTCCAGCAGCTTGAGGGTATCCGGGCTAAAGCCTTTCTCCACCCGCAGCTCATCCGGCAGCCATTGATGGTGGAAACGCGGCGCGTTGGTGGCTTCCGCGACGTTCATCCCGAAATCGATGGTATTGACCACCATCTGCAGCACGGTGGTGATGATCCGACTGCCGCCCGGGCTGCCGGTTACCAGCCAGGTTTTGCCGTCTTTCACCACAATGGTCGGCGACATCGACGACAGCGGGCGTTTTTTCGGCTCCACCGCATTGGCGTCGCCGCCCACCAGCCCATAGACGTTAGGCACGCCGGGCTTCGCCGAGAAATCATCCATCTGGTTATTGAGCAGAATGCCGGAATCACCGGCCACAATGCCGGTACCGAAGGTGGTATTCAGCGTATAGGTCACCGCCACCGCATTGCCGTCTTTATCGACCACCGAGAAGTGGGTGGTCTGGTTGCTTTCATAGGGCGCCAGCTTGCCCGGACGGATCTGGCTGGAAGGCTTCGCCTTGTTGACATCAATCTCGGCGGCGATCGCTTTGGCGTAAGCCTTGCTGGTCAGCGCCTGCCACGGCACGTTGACGAAGTCAGGGTCGCCGAGATATTCAGAGCGGTCGGCGTAGGCGTGTTTCTCTGCCTCCGCCATCACCTGCATGGCGTCGGCGCTGCCAAAACCATATTTCTGCATATCGAAGTTTTCGAGGATATTGAGGATCTGCACGATATGGATCCCGCCGGAGGACGGCGGCGGCATAGAGTAAACCTCATACCCGCGATACTCGCCGCTAACCGGCGTACGCTCCACGGCCCTGTAGTTGGCGAGGTCAGCTTTGGTGATTAGCCCGCCGTGCTTTTTCATCTCGTCAGCGATCTGGTCGGCGATGGCCCCTTTATAGAAGGCGTCCGGGCCGTGCTCGGCAATCAGCTCCAGGCTCTTACCGAGGTTCTTCTGCACCAGCCGATCGCCCTTCTTCAGCGGCTCGCCGTTCTTCCAGAAGATCGCTTTACTATTTTCATGCTGCGGGATCACTTCGCTGCCGTAGGTCTTCAGATCGTCCGCCAGCGCATCGTTAACGATAAACCCCTCTTCCGCCAGCTTAATCGCCGGACGGATCACTTTGTTCAACGGCATGGTGCCATACTTTTCCAGCGCGAGGGAGAAACCGGCGACGCTGCCTGGCGTGCCGGAGGCTAGATGCGAAGTCAGTGATTTTTTACTGTCCGGGTTGCCCTGGTCGTCAAGGAACATGTCGCGGGTGGCCTGCTCTGGCGCCATTTCGCGGAAATCGATCGCCGTGGTCTTGCCGTCTTTAGTCCGCAGCATCATAAAACCGCCGCCGCCAATATTCCCGGCCTGCGGATGGGTGACCGCCAGCGCGTAGCCTACCGCTACCGCCGCATCGACAGCGTTACCGCCCTGGCGCAGGATATCCACGCCGACGCGGGTCGCCAGCGCGTCCACCGAGGCCACCATCCCCTGCCGGGCGCGTACCGGGTGGAACACATCTTCCTCTACGCCATAAGAGACCGGCGGCGGCGGTGGCGGATTGGCGGCGACGGTAAAGCTGCCCCCCGCCAGCAACGCAGCGATGACCACCTGACGCCATATTGTTGTTTTTATCATTGTCTTACTCCTGAAAGGTAGGTTTCATTCCCCGCTTAAGCCTGGTTGATAACTCCTAAAAAATCATTGTTATGGCAGATTCGAGGTACACTTAAGTGATCCCACGCACGGGAGGAGAAAACCATGAAAGCGATTCTGTTTCTGGCGGCGCTGATGCCGCTTGGCGTATTAGCCCAGCCGATCAATATTAATAACAACCCTAACCAGCCGGGTTACGTGGTCCCCAGCCAGCAGCGCATGCAAAATGAGATGAAGGTGCAGCAACAGCAGCAGCAGAGCATGCTGAAGCAGGATCTGAACAATCAGACCCGCTCGCAGCAGCAGCATTTGCAAAACCAGCTGCAGACTAATCAGCAGCGCGCGGCCCAGGGCGGCAATCTGAATGCGCCGCAGCAGGTGCGGCCAAATAACAACGGTGGAATGCTGCGGCAGACTAATCCGTAAAGGTCGTCCGCCGCAAATCCGTCTTAAGGCTGGAAATTCGGCCCGATGACATCAATGGCATCGGTGCAGATGCAGTCTACGCCCCAGCACAGCAGTTCGGCGGCGCGCTGGGGTTTATTGACCGTGTACACCAGAATGTGCAGGCCGGCCTGTTTCAGGCTCGCCACCCGCGCCGCATCCAGCAGTTTGTGATTGAGGTGAATCGACACGCAGCCCAACCGGGTGGTCAATTCGCGCCAGTCATCGCGCCACTCATCCAGCAGCAGCCCGCGCGGCAGCTCGGGCGCGGCTTCCTGCGCCGCCTCCAGGGCGTCGATTTCAAAAGAGGAGAGCAGCGGCGCGGTCATGCCTTGCCATAGATCGCGCGCGGCCAGCGCCACCACTTTCCCGGTCTGCGGCCCCAGCCCGGTGGTCGGCTTAATTTCGATATTCGCCATCATGCCGTGACGACGGCAGCGCTCCGCCACCTGGGAGAGCAACGGCAGCGGCTCGCCCTTAAATTCACGGCTGAACCAGCTACCGGCATCGACCTTCAGCAGATCGTCCCACGCCAGCTCGCCCGCC